>JASJDS010000037.1 GCA_030065055.1 Calothrix sp. MO_192.B10 | reverse complement strand
ATACCAAGTTGCAATCAAAGATAGTAGATGTCCGCAGCGTAAAGCCTACGGCATAGCTGCGCTTACCGCGTAGCGTGCGCGAAGCGCTCACGTAACGTAGTGGAGCGTGGCAATCCCATCCACAACCAAACTACTACAACAGAACGCAACTTGGTATAAACATTGGTTAAAATACATAATCAAATATCTGATTGTATCAATCTTTAGCATTTAAAAATTGCACATCATGCTTTCGCAAACTTTCAAAATAGTTTTTATCTGCTTCACTATAGTAATTACTTCCACAATCACTAGCTGTAATCAAGATATTCCTAACTCTTCTGTAAAGGCAAATCTAAAAGTACCATCTCAGAATTTAACCGAATTTAAAGTAGAAACAAAACGAGGAAAATTAATCTATAAAAAAATTCCTCCAGTCAAGTCTATCAGGGCATATCAAGGAAATGAATTTTACCTGGTAACAACTCCCCAAAGTCCCCGTGGGTTAGTATTACGTCCATCTGAAAAAGTCGATCGCGAACAATTAAAGAACTTTCACAATCAACAGGTGGAAATTACAGCCGTTTATGTTCCTGGAACTCGTCCTTCAGGCTTAAGAAATTCCTGCCCTTTAGATGCTGACGGACGGTGTATGATTCAAGGTGACGGCTATCGAGTTATATCAATTCAGGCTGTGGATGAGTGAAATACAGAACACGACTCCAAACAAAAGTTGCTACCAAAAAAAGTTAATTTTTATTCTAAATTTGCTTTCCTTTGTCCTTTACCCAATGAATCACCGTATTGTGAGAAACTCCCGTTTGCCGTTCGATTTCTCGAAACGCCACACCATTATTGTGTAAATTCAGACAGTGTTGCTTGATTTCATTGCTATATCCTTTAGAGGAATAGGTTTCTAAAAATTGTTTGCCACAGTCTTTGCAAAGATAGCATTGTTTGCCATGACGATGTCCATTTTTGGAAAGGCGTTGTGAGTGACAGTGGGGACATTTCATTACTTTCATTACTTTTTTGTGCATTTTTTGCTCCCTGACTTCATCTCCAACATGGGGGCGTAAGTAAGCAATCATTAACTGTTCAAGTTGTGCAAAAATAGCTTGGCGACGGCTTTCTGGGCTGCGGAGGGCAACTAAAATTAAGGCATTTCCAGCTTGAACGCACACTTCGGCAATTAAATTACACTTTTGAGGATTTAATGAGGGGTTACGTGCTTGGAGTAACTTTGCTTGAAAATCAATAGCTTGCTGGGTCAGGCTGTCATCAATGCTTTGAAATGTAGCAGAAGAAGTAAAATAATGAATGAAAATCACCCGTGATGTTGGCTCGTCAAATATTTGTTTGTAGGTTGCCATCATGGTTTTGATAAACTCTTCAAACGGGAGTTGAGTCATAGTAGGGCTATCCAACTTTGCCCAAGCTTCCCCGACTCGTTCCAAGTGGTGCAATTCTAGGGCGTGGAAAATAGCTAATTTATCTGGAAAAAATTGGTAAAGCGAACCGATCGCAGTTTGGGCACCAGATGCGATCGCTTGCATGGTTGCAGCTTCAAACCCAACTTGATCAAATACTTCCGCAGCAGCATTGAGAATATGTTGAACTCGTTTTTGACTGCGCTTTTGTTTTGGTTGGCGGCGCATCTTAGGGTGATGGGGTATTTGATTCATAGAGTTGTATAGCGCTACGCGCTAGGGAACAGGGAATAGGGAACAGGGAACAGCAGACTGTCAAAAGGTTTGCTGGATTTAGAAATGTCCACGCCCCTTCAGGCCTAGTGCTATAACTAGTCTGCTTAATTTTTAGTATTAGCTATTGACAAATATGAATATATCCTCATATTTTAAATTATAGATAAGTCTTTTACCATATATATCTGGCTGCATTCCCACGGGAATGTTAGCAAATTACTGATAGGGAGAATCAAATGTCTATGCTGGAAGGTGCGCCGTGGTTATTGGCGCATAAATCGATGTTGGCTGTAAATAAACCATTTAAGGTATCAATTTACGGTAAGGACTATGTGCTATGGAAAGATAGACAAGGTAATATCAATGCTTTACCTAATGCCTGTCCTCATATGGGTGCAATGCTCTCAGCAGGATGGTGCTCAGAAAGAGAAGATAAAACCAGTGTGGTTGTTTGTCCTTTTCATGCATTGGAGTTTGATGGTACAGGGTGTACAGTGTTACCAGGTTCTAAAAAGAAAACGCTGCCACAATTAGAGCCACTGGAATTGATAATTGAAGGGGATTTTATTTGGTCTTATGGTGGCAAAGAACCACAACAACCCATACCAAATATTTTGAATCAATTGGCTGCTGAATATGAATTTATTGGCTGTACTGCTGATACTAGTGTGGAAACTGACTTGTTGTCGTTGCTATTGAATATGCATGACTACAACCATCAAAACGGTACTCACAGATCGTTATTTCAAATTCAGGAAGTAAATTTCGAGAAATTTATTGACAGCGGACACCATTCCCATGCCTACTTTAGTATGCCCCTGGCACTCACAGACTTAAAGGATAAATTGAAAAATCCTGGTTTGTTCTTGTTCCCGGAAGTACTAACAGCCCACTTAGAAAATTATTTCCCATCCTTAGTGATATTGCACGGCGAAATGAGTGGGGGGATATTTAAACAAATTCACTTATTTGTACCAGAATCGCCAATGCAATCGCGTACTTATGTCATGATGTTTGGGTTAGCAAAAAATCCTATCTTTAAGCTACTAAAACAGAAGTTCTTAGATTTAGCTAAAGTTGTTGTTGCACAAGATACAGAGATTTTAGGTAAGATTTATCCCCAAACACCACAAAAAATCAAGCTAAACAATGAAGTTGGCATGGATTGGGTAAGGCGGAATTTTGAAAATTATCCCCAAGTTGTGCAACCGAATTTATCTCGAAACTAAACCCCGTCCATGTTGAAACCTGGAGTTTCTAATTATTTGGATGTGTCATTTCAGTTATCAGTTAGCCTCCTCCGGAGGAGCTACGCTAACAGTTAGCCTCCTGCGGAGGAGCTGCGCTAACAGTTATCAGTTACCCCATCGATGAATCGAAGGGCTAATGAGAACAAGGAAAACATTTTTGACTCTCCACGGATAAATCCGGGGGCTTGATGAAAGTCTATTTTTTGGTCATTGCGACGCAAGGAAGCAATCCCAAATTCATGGAGCGAAAACTACGGTTCTCAAGGTAGATGAGGTTTAAGTGGATTTTTTGCGTCATTTTATTTTGGATTTTGGTTACTAACTACTGATTCCTGCTTCGGTAGCTGTAAATTTGCCACCATAGAATTTAGGTAAGGTTCAAACACGACTAAATTCTCCAGTTTATCAAACTTACCTGGGATGGCATTCTTAGATGCAAAAGCCGTGTTGATTACATACATTGCTTTGCCATCAAAAGTTACATACCGTAGATGCTTTTCTAACACTCCACCTTCTTGCCTGAATCGGACAAATCCATAACGTATTCCTTGAAGTTTTCCTAATTTGACCACTTCTTGAGGTTGGGCAGCAAAACTAATGCTTTCCCTTGTTGGGCGAACATTACCATCACTTTGCTGGCGTTTCTGGGGCAGTACTGCATATTCGGCATCCACCCAACTGCGGAGTGCTTTTAATAGCTTATTTTGATATTGGGGATTTTGGTCGTTTGAACGAACACCAGAGGTAATTCCCACATTTGTCAGTATTTTCTGGAAATCAGCCCGTTTTTCCAAGGGATAAATATCAATTGCGACTGTACCTAAGCTTTTACCATTGGCAGAAACACAAAGCAAAGATGAATTGCTCTCGCAGGCTTTTACCTGCCAACCTTTAGGAATATTAGTCTTTCCCAAAATACCGTTCCATGCATTACTATTACCACTAATAGGTGTCTGATTATTGACAATATTCTTTGTTTGAGTCCGAGAATTGGATGGTGATTGATTCCTCTGGGCAAGGTGGGGACGAATAAAATTAACTCCCATAGGTGCTAACAACACCAAAACACCACCGATTAAAAGATGATAAACTCGCAAAATTCTATCCTAATTTACAAAGTAATTAGCCCCCTTTAATCACTTTCGCGCTTATAAAAATACAAAACCCTTGTTTTTACCAACTTTTATTAATTTAGGCGTAGGTTGGGTTAAGGAACGCAACCCAACAACCAAAGACTTTGGTATTGTTGGGTTTCACTCCGTACCACTTCGTGGAAGCAAGCTACAACCCAACCTACATTTATTTTTTTTCTCCCCAGAGTGACATAAGAGGGTTAGGTACCAGAGTGACATAAGAGGGTTAGGTAAAAGATTAACAGCATTTGCTATTTTTTTTAAGTAGGGTCTGCTGAAGAACTGTAAAACTCTTATATTGTAGTGGTTTCAGGCTCTTATCGAAATCAAAAGTGTAAGAAAATAGGGGCATCAGGCTAAAAAACCTTGCATTTATAATTTTTTTTGGTAAAAAGAATAGAAAAAAATGGGGATGAAACTGTTCCCTGTTCCCCGTTCCCTGTTCCCTACCCTCGCCAAAAGACTTTTTCAGCAAGCCCGAAGTATACGACAATGAATTGTCCGACGGGCTTATCCCCATAAATAAATTGAATTTAGGGGCTTACGCACTCTGATTCTCGGTCATAGAAATATGCGTGAGTCCATAGTGCTGGAATTTACAGCAGTGAAGCATTTTTGCAAGAAGGTGCAGCGCATTGGAAGCAAAGTAGAATTATGGCAACCAAGAATGCGATTTGTTATAAAAATGTATTTCATTCAATTGAAAAATCCTATATCTCAACTAAGATTGCCAAAAATTAAGAAAAATGGAAGAAAATAATCAATAAAAATTTTACCCTGTATTTTTTCTGAATAGCGAGTATAGAAAGTTTTACTCAGTTCATCACTTCCAAACTACTCTCCAATTCCATACATAAGTTCTGGGGCTAATTTACTATGGATGCAAATTGGCAATTTTTGAACCAAAAGCTGTGGTTATCAGTTCCTTTGATAACATCTGGGCTATTCATGTATTTTGGAAATACAACTATAGCTCAAGTTACACCAGACAAGACTCTGGGGAAAGAAAGTTCTGTAGTCACACCTGTTAATTCCAACACTAATCGGATTGATGGTGGTGCGATTCGAGGTTCTAATTTATTCCACAGTTTCAAGAATTTTAATGTTGGGGAAGGACGAAGGGTTGATTTCGCGAATCCGGCTGGGATTGAAAATATTCTCAGTCGGGTAACGGGGAGTAATGCTTCTAACATTTTGGGAACTCTTGGGGTTTTGGGTAATGCGAATCTTTACTTACTCAATCCCAACGGGATTATTTTTGGACAGAATGCTCAATTGGATATAAGGGGTTCGTTTGTTGCGAGTACGGGTAAAGGGGTAACCTTTGAAGATAGAATCCTTTATGGTGCTAATAACCCTGGGTCTAAACCCCTACTAACTATGGCTGTTCCTGTTGGTTTGCAATATGGAACCCAGCAAGGAGGGAATATTAACAATGCCGGGAATCTCAAGGTAGGACAGGGAAAAAAGTTAGCTTTGGTGGGGAATACTGTTACTACCAGTGGTCAATTGATAGCTCCTGGTGGGACAGTTCAGGTTTTAGGGTCACGGGTTGGTTTAGTTGATAATGCCCGGATTGATGTTTCAGGTGATATGGGTGGTGGGAATGTATTGATTGGTGGGGACTTTCAAGGTAAGGGGGAGGTTCCCAATGCTAAACGTACTTTTGTTGCCTCTGGTGTCAGTATTAATGCTGATGCACTGACGAGTGGTGATGGGGGTCGGGTGATTGTTTGGGGTGATGAAATTACTGGTTTTTATGGCAACATTAGTGCCCGTGGGGGTAGTCTGTTTGGTAATGGTGGATTTGCGGAGGTGTCGGGGAAGGAGAACCTGATTTTCCGGGGTAATGTTGACTTGGGTACTATTAATGGGGATTTGGGGACTCTGCTGTTAGATCCAACCAATATCACGATTGTAGGAGGTGGGAATAATCCATCTGAGTTGGCAGCCAATAACGAATTTACCGACTCTGGTATAAATAATACCATTAGCAATGACACTATTAATGCTGCGACAGCCAATGTTATCTTGCAAGCTACCAATGACATTACCTTTGATGCTGAAGTTGATATTACTGCTAATGGAGTAGGACTGACAGCTGAAGCTAACAATAATATTAATGTCAATGCAAATATTACTAGCAATGGAGGAAACATTACACTCCTAGCTGATAAAGATAATAGTGGAGCAGGCGCTCTTGTTATTAAGAATGCTGAAATTAATACAAACGGTGGTAATTTCGTAGGGAGTGGTAAAGGTAGTGATGCTAATCCTCTTTATACGTCTGGAGTAAATCTTACCAACGGTGGTAGGATTAATGCAGCAGGGGGCAATATTGAACTTACAGGGGTAGGAAGAGATGGTGGCATTAACGGTAAAGGCATTAATGTAGAGAGAGAATCTGGGATAGAAACTACTGGCACAGGTAATATTACCCTAACTGGCACAAGTGGTAAGGGAAAGTGTGATGCTGGTGAATGTAGAAATCACGGGATATCTATTGGTAATCCACCAGAAAACATTGGTGATCCAGACAAGAGAGTCCAAGTCAAAACCGAAAACGGAAAGATTACCTTCATAGGCAAGGGTGCTTTGAGTGATGGAGATGCCAATCATGGCATTGCTATTTGGAATGTCGGTTGGGTGGAATCGACTGGAACAGGGGCAATTGAGATGACGGGTACTACCGAAGCAGAAACAAGTAACAATGTATTCGGAAATGACGGCATTTCAATTGCGGGTGGTGGCATAGTCAAATCCGCTACAGGGGATATTACCATGACAGGGACTGGAAGTACAAAAGATGGAGGAAAAACAGATGGGAATCAGGGAATAGTTGTTTTAGATCCCAACTCCAAAGTGACTTCAGAAAATGGCAATATTTTGTTGACAGGGACTGGTAGGGGAAGTGGTGACAATCACTACGGTATTTGGATTGGCAGGGGTAACGGTGGCGAAGTTACTTCAACAAATGGAAATATCACCTTAATAGGGAAAGGTGGTGGAACTGGTAAAAACAACATTGGTATTTTGTTGGATGGAAGCGGCTTAGTAAAGACTGATGGGACAGGTAATATTACTCTAGATGGCACAAGTGGTACTGGAAACTGTATTGGAAATTGTGAAAATCATGGGATATTAATTGCTAATGGCTCAAAAGTGATTTCCGAAAATGGAAATATTAGCTTCATAGGTAAGGGTGCTTCAAGTAATGGAAATCTCAATCATGGAATTTACATTATTACAGGCAGTTTAGTGCAATCGACTGGGACAGGGTCGATTGAGATGACAGGTACTACTGAAGCAACAACAGGTAACAGTATTTCTGAAGATTATCCTGGAAATGACGGTATTTCAATTACGGGTAATGAAAGTCAAGTAATTTCCAATACAGGAAATATTACTATGACAGGGACTGGAGGTAAGGGTGAAGAAAGAGCAGAAAAAAATGGGAATCAAGGAATAGCTCTTTTGGGTTTGAAAGCCAAGATTACCTCAGAAAATGGCGATATTTCATTGACAGGGACTGGTAGAGGAATTGGTAACAATCACTACGGTATTTGGATTGGTGAGAAAGAAGGCAAAGGTGCTTCAGAAAATCAAGGCAGCGTTACTTCAGTAAATGGAAATATCACCTTAATAGGGAAAGGTGGTGGAACTGGCAAAAACAACATAGGCGTTTTTTTAAGCGAAGGTGGCTTAGTGAGTACTGCTGGGACAGGAAAAATAGTCCTAAATGGTACTGGTGGAAATGGGACTGATGATAATCATGGAATACTAATTCAAGGCAATTCTCAAGTTAGTTCCATAAATGGCGAGATAAACTTGTTCGGCAGAGGGGGTGATAATACTACAGGTGGTTCTAATAATAACGTTTTTAATCGTGGAGTAGTGCGGACTAATGGGACAGGGAAAATAGTCCTAAATGGCACTGCTGGTAATGAAAATAGTAAGAATGTAGGGATCAAGATTCAGGACTTTGGTTCTCAAATCTTTTCTTCTAGAGGAGGCGACATAAATCTTGCTGCTAAGTCAATTTTTCTGACTGATGATGGTCAGGTAAGAACTTCTATTACAGATGCAACAGATGCAGTAAAGAAAGGAGGCAACATATCAGTTAATGCCTCTGATACATTGGAATTAAGTAATGGTGGCAGATTGCGTGCCCAAACTTCTGGTACTGGTAATGCCGGAAATATAACTATTGATACTAATAAATTGCATATTGAATACAACCAATCTGGCACACCTAAAACGACCGGAATAGGCACCGATACTCGTCTAGACAGCAATGGCAATGGAGGAAATCTGACCATAAATGCCGCAGAGTCTGTCACAATTAAAGGCAACAAATCTACATCATTTAACCCAAGTCCTACTGAAGAAAATGTGAGGGAAGCAGCTTCAACTAGCGTAGGCCTAACAGCATCTACTTTGGGTAGTGGCAAAGCAGGAAATTTAACCATTACTACCAAGCGATTAACAATTACAAATGGATCTGGAGCCGCTACAGCTTCTCTTTTTAGGGAAGGAGATGGGGGAGTGTTAAAGGTAACTGCTACAGAATCCATAGAATTGCAGAACTTAGCGGGGTTGGCAACTGCTACCATAGGTTCCGGTAATGCAGGTAACTTAATTGTTGATGCAGGTCAAATAACCCTAAAGGACGGAGCCGTATTTTCCGCTGATACCTTTCGTTCTGGGCAAGGTGGAGACTTAATCATTAAAACAAATGAACTCAATATTCTTAGTGGTTCAAGGGTTGGAGCAGCAACTGTAGGTGGAGGTCAAGGAGGAACTGTAAAAGTTAATACTCCAGAAAATAAAGCTCAACTAGTGCAAATAGATGGTGTTTCAGCTAATGGGGAAGCACGCAGCGGCATATTTTCGGATTCTAGAGCATCTGGTAATGCTGGAAACATAGAGATATTTGCAGATACTTTAGATGTAAAAAATAGTGGGGAAGTTTCAGTCAGTAGCTTTAGCTCAGGTTTTTCTGGTGATTTGAATATAAATGCTGGCTCTATATTTTTAAGTAATCAAGCTCGCCTCAATGCTTCAACCGAATTTAACAAAGGTGGCGACATCAACATAGAAGTCGCGGGTTCAATCGTTATGCGTAACAATGGAGACCCCAATAATGCTACTGAAATTAGTTCTACAGCTTTTGGTGATGCCGATGGTGGGGATATAACATTTTCCAAAGTAGGCGGTATTATTTTAGGTTACATTTCCGAGAACAGCGATGTTGTTGCCACAGCTGAAAAAGGACAAGGGGGGGAAGTCAATGCTGAAAGTGCAAGTGGTCGAATTTTTGGTTTTCGGGATTTTAATCAGGTTCGCACTCCTGAAAGCGATTTTTCAGCAGATGCTTTGCAAGGTCAAGATGGTGTAGTTAGAGGTGAGCAGGGAGATGTTCCACCTCAAATACCACAACAGCCACGAGTTCGTGACATTCCTCAAGTTTGTCCAGCTACTCAGGGAATAACCACCCGTGCAGTAGGTAAAAGTCAATTCACCAATGTTGGACGTGGTGGCTTACCCCCTAATCCTGGTGAAGTACTTAACAGCAACACTCCTCAAGTCCCTTGGGTAACGCTAGATTCTAATGAGAAAAATTCTGCTACTGTTACAAACTCAACTCCTTCAAATACTGCATCAAAACCACAAGTAATTAAAGAAGCTCAAGGTTGGGTAGCGCTACCTAATGGGAAAGTAAGACTGACAGCACATACGTCGACTTCAACCTCAACATCTTGTGTCTTTGGAAGCAGTCAGCAATGAATCTTCAAGCACTATTAAACCCACAGAACAAAGGGTGTAAATTTTATTGGGTTAGGCTAATACTATTTAGCAGTCTAAGTAGTATTGGCTTAAATCTGACACCATTAGTTACGCAAGCGCAGACAGTTGACCAATCAGTAGAGACGCTTCCTGAATTATTTCAAGAACTACCTTTAAATAATTCAAAAAAGCAGCTACTTGTCCAAAATCTTCCGAACAATCAAATACCACGAACGCTACCCCCTAAACCATCACCTTCTCCAATTCCTAAAGCACCTCCAAGTCAACCTTCTTTAGAAATAAATCCTCCCTCCGAGTCACAGGATGAACCCCCTGAAACAGTACCAGCGCAACAGAAGCCTGAAACTTCTAAGAAATCCCCTAAATCATGCGAGATTAATGCTTTATCAAACAAGCCATTGCAAGAACGCGAAACTGCACCCAATTCCGATACTATTATCGTTAAAAAATTTACAATTGAAGGTAGTACTGTTTTTAGTTGCGAAAAATTAGAAGAGAAACTCCAAAAATATATCAACAAGCCCCTTTCTTTTGCTGAACTACTCCGCGCTCGTACTGAAATTAATAAACTATATATTGAAAAAAAATATATCACGACTGGAGCTTATATTCCTATTTCAGAAGAAGACCTTGATAGAGAAGCTGCTGAAATTACAATAAAAGTTGTCGAAGGAAGTGTTGTAGATATCAAAGTAGGGGATACCAAGCGACTAAGTAAAGAATATGTGCGCTCCCGTTTGCGCTTAGGAACATCAACACCCCTAAATGAAGAAAAGTTACTTAATGCATTACGGTTACTCCAAGTAAATCCCTTGATTAAGAATATATCTGCTGAACTCAGAGCAGGGACAAGTCCCGGTACAAATATATTAGAAGTAGAAGTGGAAGAAGAAGCAACATGGAGTAGCCAGATTTTTACGAACAATGGACGCTCCCCCAGTGTTGGTAGCTTCCGTCGAGGTATTGGATTGACGCAATCTAACCTATTGGGAATTGGAGATGGGTTGAGTATTAACTACACCAATACAGACGGTAGTGACGGTTTCGATATTGGTTATACATTGCCCCTCAATCCACGTAACGGTACTCTTAGCTTTAACTATGGGACTACATCAAACACAATTATTGAAAAACCTTTCAATGAATTTGATTTTGATTCTGATTCCCGTTACTACCAACTAAGCCTGCGACAGCCAATTTTTCAAACCCCAACTCAAGAATTTGCCCTTAGTTTAACAGCTTCCAGGAACGAAAATGAAACTTCCATTCAAGGAATTTCCCAACCTATATCATCAGGAGCAGATAATCAAGGACGTACAAGAGTTTCAGCAATTCGTTTTGCTCAGGAATGGGTACAACAAAGCCGCCAGCAAATACTTTCTGCTAGATCCGAGTTCAGTTTAGGTATTGATGCTTTCAATTCCACCATAAACGAAGATGGACCTGATAGTCGATTTTTCTCTTGGCGCGGACAATTTCAGTGGCTACGCTTATTTGGGTTAAACACTGATAATCCTCTAGCTACCCCAACACTTAGATTTTTGACCGATGTACAGTTAGCAGACGAACCACTCCTTCCTACAGAACAACTAGGCTTTGGCGGTTTTGGTAGTATCCGGGGTTATCGTCAAGATTCTTTGTTAACTGATAACGGGGTAATAGCCTCAATTGAATTCAGGTATCCGGTTTGGAGCAAATCCAAAACAGCTATACTACTGATTCCATTTGTAGATTTTGGTACAGGCTGGAATAGTGATAGTACGCAAGACTTAGATATAAACACCTTAGTGTCAGTTGGTTTGGGATTGCAATTAATACAATCGCGTAACTTTCGCGCTCGCCTTGACTGGGGTATTCCTTTAGTAAACATTGATTCAGAAAAAAGAACATGGCAAGAAAATGGCGTTCATTTTTCCGTAGAATACAATCCTTTCTAAATTTGAAAAAATTTAGTCTTGACTCTTTTATTTCCAGATTTGATAGGAGAAAGATAAGAAAAAATATTGCTTATTACCTATTACTATTCACTGTATTATTTACTATAATAGGATTTTTACCAGTTGTTGCTCAAAATATTCCTTCCAAGTTAGTTTTACAGACATCAGTATCTCCAATTCAATTGGTGCAGGAAGGGAAAGATTTTTATAGCAAGGGAAATTATAATGAAGCAATTAAAAAGCTGCAAGAGGCAAAGAGTGTTTTCAGAGCAAGGGGAGATAAATTAAATCTATCCATGACCTTAAGTAATCTTTCTTTAGCCTATCAGCAATTAGGAATATGGGATAAAGCAGAGTATGAAATTACAGAAAGTATTAAATTACTACATCAAAATGATGATAAATCAACAAAAGAAGAACTAAATTTGTTTGCTCAAGCAAAGCTTGTTCAAGGTCAGTTAGAGCAAGCTAAAGGAAATCCAGCAGGAGCTTTAAGTGCTTGGAATAAAGCAACTACAATATTTACTAAATTAGGTGATAACACTGGGATAAATAGAAGTCGAGTTTATGAAAGTTTAGCATTACAAGAATTAGGACTTTATCGAGAGGCTTATAACAAGTTAATCCCGCAGATTAAGCCTTATCATAAGCTAATTACGCTGATTAAGGAGCTAGAAAATCAACCTGATTCCAATGATAAAGCTATCACCTTTCGAGCATTTGGTAATATATTACGCATAGTTGGTAATACAGATAGACTAACAGTTAATGGAAAGAAGATAGATTATTTAAAACAGTCTCAACAATATCTGCAAGCAAGTTTAAAAATATCTCAGAATTTGAATTCATATCAAGATATTGCTGAAGCATTCCTGAGTTTAGGAAATACAGCAAGAGCGGCATATAAACGCGCTCAAAATACTTACGAACTTACTCCTATTACTGGAGAGAAAAAAACAGCAGAAGAAAAAATAAAAGATGCTTTGAAATGCTATAAAAAATTGATATATGAAGATTCTGCCCCCCCTGTTCAAAAAAATAAAGTTGTATATTTGCAGGATGAAGCAGATAGAATATTATGCAAAGAATTGTTCCCAAATGGTCACCGTTATTCCTTGATTCAGCAACGCCAAAAAATTCAAGCAGAACTTAATAACCTCAGCTTGTTGATAGATTATGAGGAATGGGTAAAAAGAATCCAAGATAAAAAATATAAAGATATATCAAGTACCAGATGGGAAATACCAAGTACCGAATGGGAAAAACCCTTGATGAAAACGCAAATTGAAAATTTACCTTCTCTTCAATACAGAATTGAAAATTTACTTTCCAACCGTGCAAAAGTTTATGCCCAAATTAATTTAGCTAAAAGTCTTATGAAACTTTCAAATATGAGAGAAAAAACCTCTCTTGTCTACCATAAAGTAGGGAAATTAGAAGATAACAGATTACTTAGTTTTTATAATATTGAGCAAATTTTATACAAAGCTGCCGAACAAGCTAAAAAGTTGAAAGACAAACGGGCGCAAAGCAATGCGTTAGGGTACTTAGGTCGTTATTTATATGAAATAAGCGAACAGTTACCAAATAATGAAAAATTAACCAAAAATAAACTTTTACAAGATTCATATAACAGAACAAAGCAAGCCATTTTACTTGCTGAGGAAATAGATGAAAAAGGTCAAAATTTTACAAAAGTTAAATATACTAAGGATTTAGTATACCAATGGGAATGGCAATTAGGACGGGTACTGAGAAAGCAGGGAAGGCTTAACAAAAATCCTCAAAAAATGCAACAGGCTATTGCTGCTTATGAAGCTGCTATTGATAATCTTGAGTCTGTGCGTAACGATTTGACTAGCTTTAATAATCTTGACTTAAAATTTTCCTTTCGAGATACTATAGAACCCATTTTTAGGGAATTAGTAGATTTACTTTTACCCTATGACCCAAACACAGAAGTTAGGGAATCAAATTCATCTACTCAAGAAAGTTTACAACAAATTGGAGAAACACAAGAAGCTTTACAAAAAGCGCAAAAAGTGATTGAAGATTTGCAAGTAGCAGAGTTAGAAAATTTCTTACGCTGTCGGTTGACAAATACTCAGTCAGTACCAATTTATCAAATCATCGATGAAGAAAATTCAAATACAGCAGTTCTTTATTCAATTATTTTAGAGAATAGATTAGAGGTTATCCTGAAGCTACCGAAAAATTTAGCGCCGAAGAAGCAATTTATTCGCTATACTACTCTTGTTAGCAAAAACGATGTTGAAAATACTGCTAAGAGTTTTTTGAATGAGATAAAACAAGGTCTATCTGCTCAAGAAAAGGGGTGTAAATTATACCAATGGCTACTAAAGCAAGCAGATGAAAATGAATTAAAAAATAGGAATATCAAAACTTTAGTATTTGTTCTAGATGGTGCTTTACGAAATATTCCAATAGCAGCACTCTATGATGGTAAAAATTATATTGTGAAAAACTATAGTATAGCTTTAAGTCCTGGCATACAATTGACAAAGCAACAACCCCTGAAAAAAGAAAAATTCAAAGTTTTAGCTGCCGGAGCTAGTAATTTTAAAGACCCTAAGATTGATGATTTAAGTCATGTTAATAAAGAATTAAAAAAGATTGAAAACGCACTTCCAAAAAAACAAGTAAATATAATTAAGGGTAATTTTACTACAGAAGATTTACAAAAACAAACTAATTCACAGTCATTCGATGTAATTCATTTAGCAACACATGGTCAATTTAGTTCCATTCCTGATCAGACATTTATCCATGCTTATAATCGACCATTTTATCTGAATGAAATAAAAGAACTGCTCAGAAGTAGAGAAGAAAATCGACCAGATGCGATTAAACTGCTTGTTCTAAGTGCTTGTCAAACCGCAACTGGAGACACTCGTGCTGTATTAGGAATTGCTGGGGTATCAATAGAAGCTGGTTCTGGTGCAGCCATTGCTTCATTATTGGATGTAAACGATGCTTATACTTCTGAACTTATGAGTCATTTTTACAAAGAGCTAGCCAAGCCAGGTATAACTAAAGCAAAAGCTTTAAGGCTTGCCCAAGAAGCTTTATTAAATCAAGCTGATGAATCTAATGAATACAAAAGACCAAGGTCTTGGGCACCCTTTATTTTAGTGGGAAATTGGCGTTAGATGGAATAAATTGCCGCTGCTGGGTATAACGATTACTTATATATCTCTATCTTAATCCTGCACTCTCTGTGGGTATCAGCGGTTTTTTAATGGGTAATCTTTTACCAGGATAGTAATTTCTAGAAAAAGTCGGTTCGTCGGCAATCTCCTCCAATCCAGCAGAATTCAAAAGTTTTTTCCACCTTCCATTATTAATATTACTAGCATTAGCTAAAATTTCTAGCGCATCGAACCACATCTCTTCTTTTACATAGATATCAAATTTCTTCTGTGGCAATAGGTTTGGCTTGATAGTTGTTTTTAATACATCTCGTCTCACATACCCGTAAGTTTCACGCATTTGCGGTGGGAGATTTTCATTGCAATCTAATTCAAGATATAACCGAAACTCATACCAATTACCAATTTTGAGCGGTTCTTTTTCATTTGGAATGGAAACTTTAACGATTCCTGGTGTTCCAGTAATTGAGATATCAGCCTGATATGTTGTCAAACCTTCCAAGAAAAACTTACTAACTTTGATATCCTCGGATTTATAGGGTACGTAAAATAGAAATGTAGGACGCTCTTTACTGGTATAACTTCCCCTATATTCTCTCGATGGTAGTTTAGTTATTGGATCTTCTATAGGTTTCCCAGTAAGTGGGTCAATGTCATAATTAATTGGTACCAAAGCTGTTAATTGTTTTGAAGTAGCGTCGCATGGTCCACGGGGTCCGGCAGGTTTTTTACCGGGTGGTGTTCCACGGTTAGCCCATTTTTTTGATCTAGTCTTTTTGGTTGGTTTCGTTTGGCGATTACTACCCGACTGATTATTGGGTTTTGATTGATTTGTTTGTGCATAAATTAACGCAGGGAAAATAGCAAAACTACTCAATGTCCAAGTAATTCCGAAAATAAATTTAACTAGATAAAAAGGTAAGTTCACTCTATTGTCTCCAATAACATAAGATTATTTGTTAGTTAGGAAATAGCTCTTCTTCGCTCAATCATAATAATGCAACCACTCGTAATGATTAAACTCAAAGTAGGTGGTATAAATGGTATCCACACTGACGAAACTTGAAGATTTTTACAAACATCTGGAATGAGGAAGATATAGCAAATAATATACAAACTACTAAGTACAACACAACCTAAGATTCCTAGCTTTATTGGCGAACGCCAAAGCAAAATCACTAAACCGCCACTAATCCAAGACCATCCCCATACCCATAAAATTTCAATAGAGAAAGACCAAACACTCAACAACGGTCGCTTATCTAAAACTGCACTGAGTATTTGACTAATCATTTGGGCATGAACAATTACCCCTGGCATTTCTTTTTTATATGGTGTTAAAAAATAATCATTGGCAGTTGCAGAATCTACACCGATAAGGACTATTTTGTCTCGGACAATATCAAGGTTGACTTTGTTTCTCAAAATTTGTCCGAGTGTAAATTGATTGTTAGTAACATTCAATGGAGAACCGTTGACAGAACGGAAATTTAATAGTAGCTGATGTCCAGAAGCATTTAAATTTTGATAACCACTACTGCGTGCTTCCAGTGGCTTGAAAACAACTTTACCTAACTGTAAGTTACCTTGTGGAAAATCAGGTATAATGCCCTCTTTTTTTAGGAAATGTTCTGCTACTTTTAAACTAAAAGCCTCCGATGCAGAACATAGGCTAGTATTAGGATCTAACTGCAAAAGTTGGCGACGTAAAATATTGTAAGGTTTATCAGGTTTAACATCATTAAATCCTATCTGTGCAGATGGCACTTGAAATGGAGCCGCAACACTTGTATGTCCTGAGTCACTTTTATCACCTGAAAAACATATGCCTATAAAGTTTTCTCGCCTAAGACGATTTGCTAATTCGTTTCTATATTTAGTATTTACCCTAAAATCACGCAAAAGATCCAAACCAATAACTCGTGGTTCATGTGGCTCCAGTTTCTTTAAAAGTAGAGCCAATGCCTTATCCGCTAGATGACCAATTCCTCTCTGCTCTTGTTCCGGTAATTGAAGGTCTTCTTCGGTAATCCTGATAATTACAAAACGATTATCTGGAAATTCTTGTGGGCGCGAGGATATCATTTGGTCATAAGCTTGTAGTTCCAACCCTTGCAAAATCCCTAGTGATCGCACTCCCATTACCAAACCAGTCACCATCACACTCGTTAGTAAAACAGTTCCAAGACGACGCAATAAATTATTAGTTGGTAATGGTTTCCAAGTCAGGGGTACTGCTGTAGGATTTTGATAAATCACTGGTAGCCAAGTCGCACAAGGAAATTTATCTTCCAGTCCATGCAATCGTTCTCTTGCATTTTGCACCGCTAAATGAAAGGGTTGACCACTGGAAAAAGCTGTCAGAAAATACTTTAAAAATTCTTGCGCTATTTGGTCTGGTACTAATTCCCGCATGACAATCATTTGGGGAATATGCAAATCATCATCTAATTCCCGTGCTAGTCCCAATCCATCACAGGAATTAAAAATTGCTAATTGTAAACCCCGGTCTACTGCTTTTCTTAAGGCATACCACAATTCACTAATGGTCAAGCTATAGTCCGGATTAATATAAATCCGACCTGTTTCTCCTTCTGTTCTGCTATGTCCTGCAAAAAATATAATATCCCAAGGTTGATCCCACAGTTGGTCATTAATATTTCGACGACTTGGTTCTACTAAAAAAGTTACTTCTGCATTTGGTAAATTTTCTAATAATTTGCGGTCTGCCTCAACATTAATACCTTCGCTATGACCTAAAATCGCTAAAATTTTCATTTTATTATTGCGATTTATAATTGTTGGTGATTCTCCCCAATCATAAGGAGCTAAACCTACTTCTGCTTTGGGAAAACCTTTAATTAAATCCCATTCTTGCCAAGGAAGTTTCTGTAAAAGTTCATCTTTAGTACGAATCAGAAACCTAGTCGTCTCATCTGGTGATAAATTTCTCAGTAACTTTTCCTTAATATCAGAAAACTGCTCGGATTTAAGCCAGTTATTTATGCGATCGCAAACCTGATGTGCTGATTGTTTGCATTCATCAACCAAATGATTAACGGAACCATCATATTGAATATTACCAGGTTCTAGTCTATAAGGCGCTCCCAAATTACGGTATTTCTCTTGCCAATGCTGGTGTAAAAGAGCAGCTAATTCAGGATTTGCAGGTAAGGAGCGAGTAATTTCTTGCAAAGGATTAAAGCGGGAATGACTCCCGGATTCTTCAACCCTTTTGCTAATAGTCAAATCTACCCGAAACCCTTGCTGTTGCCAATCACCATCAAATTTTAAGATGACCAACTTTTCCATAATAGATGCACATTTCACATTTTAGGTTTTGTATCAAATTATAAAGGCTTCTGTAATACTCGTATCACCTAAAACAACTTTAATACTAAACCGTTCTCCAGAATTACCTTTGAAATCCAATTGAATATTGTTATTGGTATTTCTAGTTTCAGCTTGCATCACTGCTTTCCCTGTTTCATCAAGTACCATTAGCAGTAAATTTTGAGGTAAATAAGTTTGGTCTTTTATAGGATAGATGTCCACCAAAACTTGGAATTTATCTTGTTCTATTGCTTCAAATCCAACTATCAATACTAAAGACTTACCTGCTTTTTCCATTCCTAAGTTAAGTAACTTACCTCGTCTCGCTCCTTTTTGTCTGCGAGAATCTCTGAAGCGAAAAGCCAATGTAGTCCGAAAAGAAGGTGCTAAAACTGTTTCTGTAACTTGCCAACCCGTTTCAAAAATACCTCGAAGCCACTGACCTAATTTCACAGGAGTTTGTGCGAGTTCGTCTTGTTCGTCCGATTCTAAATATTCCAATAAATCATCAAGCGGCTGTAATTTCTCAAGCGGAAATTCTGATACTGTTACAGATGAGGTAAATCCCAATAATGTAGCTTCAGTCAATTCTTGATTAAATTGAACAGCTACATAACCAATTCTGTCTGAAAATACTTCTAATGGTACTTGACAAGTTTGCTCTCCCGGCAGCACTGGACGACACTCTAATTTACCTTTACCTTTAATCACCAAATCTGCTGTATCTGCTAACGTTTGTGTGATAGGATTCCAGCTATCACTTTTCTCTATGTCAGTTTCAATACCCATCCAACCAAGGTATAAACTAACTGTTTGCACAGCTAGAGTATTCAAATAAACTTGCTTGCCCTTATTGATATTATGTTGTTGCTGACGAAACTGATTGGCAATGTGATGTGCCTTGTGTGTAAGTGGCATGGTGAAAGTTAAGTTATCTTCTACATGGTCATTCATGAAAGCAAATTCCTCCTTCGAGTTAGTTTTAGGATAAATACTCTTTTAATTTTGGTGCGAATTTAGTAACACAGCGTTGGTAAAAACTGCTCAAAGTAGGAATAGGAATTGCAGGATCAAATGTTTGTGAAATGTCTTCCCAAGAGTATCCCGATAGCCGTTGGATAGCTATAATCTGGAAACTTGCTATTGGACAACTTTTGATATAAGTATTTCTAAATATTCCTTCTGGATCTTCTTCAAGACATTGAATAATTTGTTGAGATAATAAAGGAATTTGCTGGGGGATGACTGAGGTCGGATTTTCTCTATCTAAGTCATCAAGAGTCAAACGTTTCACACCGCGAGGGTCTACTCCTTTAGGAAGGGTAGGAAAGAATTCCTTGGCAGCTTCAGGATAAAACTGACGTTTGAGAAGAAAATTTGCCCATTGCAGGACTTCTCCTTTTTCTGGGTCATAATTTACAATTTTTTTACATATATGGACAAATAATCTTTGTAAACCCTCTGCATGAACTTCTTTGTAAAATCCCTGAAACTGACCTGGTTGCGGTCTAACCAGTTTTCCCGAACTCTGTAGGGCACTCACTAACCTAGTGAGAGCTTGCTGTTTAGCTCGTATTTTGGCTGGATTTTCCTTTGCTGCTTCCGCTAGTTCCTTAGCTTCGAGGGCTAATTGTTGCAAACGCTCGTCTAAGGATAGGGGATTTACACATTCATCCGACTCTTTCATAGTTATGACCAGAATCTGTCAGCGATTGTTGGATGTTTGTTTTAAACATCCAAGTCGCATATGTTAACTTCTATATCCTTCTTGGACACTAGGTGCATTTTTTTACGCAGATTCGGATTTTATTTACAAATGTTCATAATTTGTCTTAATTATTCCAACGTTACTGATTTGAAGTATGAAATTGATTTGCTAACTTCTATATACTTCTTGACTTCAGAAGCCAATTCTTATGCGGACTCGGAATTTTTGTTACAAAAGTTTATAAACTATGCTTATAAGGCTTCGAGCAAAATCCACTCTTTCTAAGAGTCGGATGTAGCGTAGGAGAAGAAAAAACCTTTAACCCTTACTATTTAACCTTTTCCCAAAACCAAATTACTAGTTCCAAAAGCACGGAGTGAGCAGTATTGACATGAGATGGATATATCGCTTCAAAAATTAACATTTGTTAAGTTATGTAACAAAAACAAGGTGTCTGCATAAAACTTTGGACTGACTCACAAGAAGTAAGTGAGAGGCTTAAGTGACTAGTCGATAGAGCTTCAAAAAAGCCGCTTCCCAAGTGGAGCTAGCTGTTCAATTGTCACATTCAGAAGCGGTTTTCTAAACAAAAATTGTCTGAAATTTAGGAGCATTTTAACTATGGCTGTTGAATACTACTACGGAACTGAAGGTAACGATTACTATAACTATTTGAGTTCTAATGACCTAGTAGCTTACGGTTATGGTGGGGATGACACGATATTTGGAGATAGCGGTTACGACTATATCAGTGGAGGTGATGGCTATGACTCTTTATATGGCTGGACAGGTAATGACACTTTAATGGGAATGGGTGGTGACGACTACCTCTCAGGAGGAGACGGAAATGACCGTCTCGATGGTTATGCAACTGAAGGTATGGAATACGATGTATTAAATGGTGGTGCTGGGTATGATACTTTTGTTCTAGGAGGTTCGTGGGGTGTTTCCTACCAAGGGTTCGGTTACGCCACGATTATAGATTGGGATTGGCAATCTGATTACATTGAAACCATTGGCGATGCGAGTCAATATTCCCTAGGTTATGGAGACTGGAGTGGCACTTCTGCTCTAGATACTGAAATTTATTTTGGAAATGACTTGATTGGTATCGTTCAAGATACTACTAATGTGGACTTTGCGCGAGACTTCTCTTTCGTTTAGAAAATGATTGTGTTTGAGTAAAGCATCCAATGCCCTTTGCTCAAAGAGTTTAAGCATAGTAATTACTGCTTAGAACAATTTTAAGAGTTCAAGTCGTAGCTAAACTACGACTTGATTCTCTAAGGGGATGTTTATAAAATAAATATAAAAGCGATCGCAATTATTGCCCAAGACAGGTATTTTATTCAGAGATAGCATTGGTGATTACTCCTGGGTGCAATGAATCGAAAACCTGATCCACAATGGCGACAAGTTAGAAGATAATGCCTGAATCGCCGACTATTTATAGCTGCGAGTGGCTCAATTACATAAATTCAAGCTTGTGGAGAGACTGTAAGACTCCTTGTTACTTGTACCAAAAAGTAGGTTTCACAGAAACAAGAATCCCCCACCACAGCATAAGCTTGGTGGGGGAGTGTCAAAGTCTTACCAATAGCAGCAGATAACCCTGGGTTCATGGATACTCAATGGCTAAGAGTTAATTTTTTGGTACTGGTACATTGAACGGTTAGTAGAGAACGGCAGCACTTAACTTGATACACAAACAACAGATAAGAATTAATGCCGTCTCAATAAATCTTTTCCAGGAAAATAAATAACCCCGGTTTATTTATCTATAACCAGAACTACGTCTGCGACGTTGCTTGCGTCTAGCTACCAGCTTCCGCTTTTCCTTTTCTAACGGTGTCTCAAAGTGGCGTTTCTTTCTAATATCTTGGAAAATTCCCGCTTGAGAAACTTGGCGCTTAAATCGGCGTAGTGCCGAGTCAATTCCTTCATTCTCGCCCAAAACTACTTGCGTCATTAACTATTCCTCATGATAATGGATCGATACTTCTAGTACAGCTAAACTCTTACATACATCCGCCAAACAGGTTGTATATAACTTTAGCTAACAGTACCGTATTTTTGAAAAACTTCCCTGACCTCATCCTCCGTAAGTTGATCGGGTAAGTTCCCGACATAAATTAATATGTAGCATCTCCCCAATCAGCAGAATGTAGAGAAATTAATACTTCGGAGAGACGCTTTCAAAAACTCAAAAGGATTACTCAACCGAAAATACTTCTTGACCATAGCACTATAGCACAGGTTAAGAAGATTAACATCTTGACAGCTCTGTGCCCTAGAAGGGCGAAGATTCTTGAGCTAATCACTGCCCTTTTGGGTTGCCTCTACTTAGGTCTTACAGGATTATGTCTAGTCCGCGCCTAGAAAGGGATTAATCTAATTTTTATTTGCAGGATTATTAGCAATGATAACACAAATCGAGACCATTATATAATAGCCCCACCGAACAAATACCAGTGTTGGTTCTCAACCATTCTTACTGTCCCAGTCTGCCAAAATGCTTGCTGCTTGCTCGCACAGGGATTGATGAAATTGCCCATTACTGGCTAGTAAACCACCCCATTGGTTAATATCGCCGGTGTTGTATTGCAATGCATGACCGGCAAAATGAGTAAATTCACCGCCCGCTTCTGTCAAAATTAATTCTGGCGCGGCCATATCCCAATCTTTGGGTGCGGATTTTCCAGACAGGGAAATATACATATCGGCTTGCTGCTCAACAATAGTGGCAATTTTACAACCCACACTACCCACTGCTTTCTGGTTTTGACAGGGTAAATTTTGGAGTAAATATTCTAATCTTTGATTGCGGTGAGAGCGACTCACAACTAAAGTTAAATCCTCAATGCGATCGCGTGATGATACCTTAATAGGTTGGGACTTACCATCGCGGGTAGTGGCAAAAGCACCCTCACCTTTTACAGCATAGTAGAGTTTTTCTGCTTCTGGAACTACTACCACTGCTAATACTGGTCTTGTTTCCTTCACTAAAGCGATATGAATGGCATATTCTCCAGTTTTTTCAATAAAGTCTCGCGTACCATCTAAAGGGTCGATAATCCACACCAATTCTGAATTGAGTTCCTTAGTCTTCCCTTCTTTGTAGGTTTCTTCACTAATGTACCCAAAATTTGCTTCGCTCAATTCAGATTGTAATCTTTGTAAAATATAGTGGTTAACAGCTAAATCGGCAGCAGTGACAGGATCGTCCTGTTTATACTGTACATTTAAATTTTGGTCGCTATTACCTCTATAGTAGGAACGCAGTATATCAGCTGCACCCCAACCAATAGAACGAGCGTGAGCTAATATTTCTTTGAAGTCTTGCATTTAACTGTATCCATATCAGTACCCGTCATGAATAGCCTACACCAATAGGTATAAATGAGTCATGAAATCATGTGAGTCAACTATATTACCCACGAACAAATGCCCCATTGGTAGATATCCTTTAAGTGTTGCGCCGATGATGGATCGCACGGATCGCCATTTTCGTTATTTTACGCGCCAGATTACTAAGCGCACCCTACTGTACACGGAGATGGTTACTACTGGGGCAATTATACATGGAGATCGCCAACGTTTACTAGGTTTTTCCCCTGAAGAAAAGCCCTTATCCCTGCAAGTGGGTGGCGATAATCCCCAACATCTGGCAGAATGCGCCCGGATTGCTGAAGATATGGGTTATGACGAAATTAATCTAAATGTGGGTTGTCCCAGTAGCCGGGTACAGGATGGTAATTTTGGAGCCTGCTTAATGATGCAGCCGGGGAAGGTGGCAAAATGTGTCGAGGCAATGCTCAAGGCTACCAGCTTACCGGTAACAGTTAAACATCGTATTGGTGTAGATGATTGCGATCGCTATGAAGATATGGTAAATTTCGTCAGTATTGTTGCCCAAGCCGGATGTAAAAGTTTTACTGTTCATGCCCGTAAGGCTTGGTTACAAGGGTTGAGTCCTAAAGAGAACCGGGATATTCCTCCCCTACGCTACGGTGATGTTCATCGGCTCAAGCAAGACTTTCCCCACCTATTTATTGAAATTAACGGCGGCTTCACTACTTTGGAGCAGGTAAAGCAACAATTACAATTTGTTGATGGGGTGATGATTGGGCGTGCTGCCTATGATAATCCTTATTTATTCGCCAATAGCGATCGTGATATTTATGGTGAAGATGTGATACCTCCAACCAGACACCAGGTTGTAGAAGCCATGTATCCTTACATTGACTATTGGGTGTCTCAAGGTTTGAAGTTGAATAAAATTACTCGACATATGTTACAGCTGTTTGCCGGACAACCAGGTAGTAGAGCCTGGAAACGCCTGTTGACGGAAAATTCTTGTCGCATCGGTGCTACTTCTGATGTTGTCCGCGCAGCCCTGGGGAGAGTGAGGGAGTGAAGGAGGGAAGGAGTGATGGAGTGATGGAGTGAAGGAGTGATGGAGTGAAGGAGGGAATAAAACAAATAAATAATATTTATCTCTTATCTTCCCACACTCCCCACACTCCCCACACTCCCCACACTTCCCACACTCCCCTACCTGTTCTAAGTTAGGTATAATTATTGTCCACCTGTGGCGATCACTATATTTAATTAGTTTATCAATATGGGACGAAACATTTCTAAGTCAGACTTACCCAGCAAAATATGTCCAGTGTGCCAACGTCCTTTTACCTGGCGCAAGAAATGGGAAGATTGCTGGGATGAGGTGAAATATTGCTCAGAACGTTGCCGTCGCCGTCGTTCTGCGGCTACAACAGAATCAGATGTTAAGTAACATTACTGAAATATAATATCACCTGAGACTGAGATGACCATTAATTTATTGATGGTATAAGGTACAGCGACACTTTAGTAATCCCCAGATTTGTCTGTGGGGTCACGACTCGCACGTTACCTTGCAACTGTCGTCGTCGCGGGATCGTTCGTCAATCCAAAATCCAAAATCCAAAATCCAAAATTGCAAAATCCTATGACAACCCAGGTACAGCCTAAATTAATTATTCATGGTGGAGCAGGTAGTTCCCTCCAAGGGAAAGGTGGAGTGGAGAAAGTACGCCAGCTACTCCATCAAATTGTGGAAGAAGTTTATACTATGCTGCTGGCGGGAGCTAGTGCTAAATCAGCAGTAGTTCGAGGTTGCCAACTATTGGAAGATGAACCCCGTTTTAACGCGGGTACTGGTTCCGTACTCCAGTCAGATGGGCAAATCCGCATGAGTGCTTCCCTAATGGATGGAACAACTCAAAGTTTTAGTGGGGTAATAAATGTCTCTAGGGTGAAAAATCCCATTGATTTAGCTCAATTTTTACAAGATGCTTCAGACCGAGTACTTTCAGATTATGGTGCAGCAGAGCTAGTACGAGAATTAAAAGTTCCTTGCCATGATGCGCTGACAGATACGCGCTTACAAGAATGGATACAAGAGCGTCAAGATAATTTTCAAAGGACTATGGCTGGGGTGGTAGCAGAACCAGAATTACCAGAAACTAGTAATGCAGGTCGAGGTACCATTGGAGTAGTAGCTTTAGACACCAATGGTAATGTGGTAGCAGGTACTTCCACCGGCGGAAAAGGCTTTGAACGGATTGGTAGAGTCAGTGATTCTGCTATGCCAGCAGGTAATTATGCTACAGCCCATGCTGGTGTTAGTTGTACTGGTATTGGGGAAGATATTATTGATGAGTGTTTAGCACCACGGATTGTAATACGGGTGAGTGATGGTATGTCCCTCAAAGAGGCTATGGAAAAGTCATTGAGGGAAGCAGGGGAGAACAAACGGGACTTAGGAGCGATCGCTTTAGATAGCAAAGGAGCGATCGCTTGGGGTAAAACCAGTGATGTGTTACTAGCTGCTTTCCATGATGGTAGTAAAATTGGCGACACCCTAGAATTGCCAGGAGGTACCCTAACAGGCTGTATTTAGGAGTAGGGGGAGTTGTTAGTTGTTAGTTGTTAGTTGACAGTTGACGGTTGATGGTTGACGGTTTAATTCTTTCCCCTCCCTCACCTCATCATTCTATCAACTATCATCCCATCACCCATCATTCCATCACTCTAGGGCGCAAGCCTTGCGCCCCTATTCATCACTCCATCACTCCATCACTCCCTCACTCCCTCACTCCTTCTTCATCTTCCATTCAGATTTAACAACCTGACGGGCACGGGCAATTGCCAAAGACTCATTGGGTACGTCTTCTGTTACCGTCGAACCGGCTGCGATGAAAACATCATCACCCACAGTAATTGGTGCCACTAGAACACTATTAGACCCGGTTTTAGTGCGATCGCCGATTTGGGTTCTGTGCTTTTTGACACCATCATAGTTGGCTGTGATGGTACCAGCACCGACATTAACTTGAGTTCCCGCAGTGGTATCACCGAGATAGGATAAATGGGCGACATTCGTGCGATCGCCCAATTGACTATTTTTTAACTCCACAAAGTTGCCAATCCGACATCCCTCACCCACTTCCACATGACCCCGTAAATGGGCATAGGGTCCAATGCGAGTGCCGGCAAGTACGGAACTATCGGTAACTACGGAGTATTGTACGGTGACATTTTCTCCAATGTGACTATTTTCAATTAAACTTCCCGGTCCAATACGACAACCACTCTGAATCACCGTATTTCCTCGGAGATGGGTTTGGGGTTCAATAATCACATCTGGCTGTAATTCTACGGTGTCATCAATGGTGATACTGGTGGGGTCAATGAGGGTAACACCAGCCATCATCCATTTTTCCTTGATGCGATTTTGCAAAATTTCATAGGCACCTGCCAATTGCATACGGTTATTAATGCCCAAAATTTCTTGGTAATCTTCCACATCTACCGCCATTACTGGTGTAACTTGAGTCACAGCATCCGTTAGGTAATACTCTTTTTGAGCATTATTCGCCTGCAGGTCAGGTAGAATCTTGGCTAAATCCTGCCAACGGAAGCAATAAACACCAGCATTAATCCGACGATTTTGTTTTTGAGCCGCAGTACAATCCTTGTCTTCCACAATCTGTTGCACCACATTTTCACTATCGCAAAAAACCCGCCCATAACCCGTGGGATTACTCAGCTGTGCTGTCAATATAGTCGCAGCATTCTGGTTTGATTGGTGAGTTTGGAGTAATTTTAATAGGGTTTGGGAGGTAAGTAAGGGTACATCACCATTGAGTACCAATACATCCCCCTGATAACCCTGTAAATGGGGTAATAATTGCTGGATGGCATGACCCGTACCTAGTTGCTCGGTTTGCTCCACAAACTCTAATCCTGGAATAGATTCCATAGCAGCTTGCACAGACTGAGCCTCATACCCCACAATTACCATGTGGCGTGAAGGTGAAAGGGGTTTCACGCTATCAATCACCCGTTCCAGTAATGATTTTCCACCCAAAGTATGTAAAACCTTAGGCATATTTGATTTCATCCGCGTCCCGCGTCCTGCCGCTAGAATTGCTACGACTACCATAATGAGCTATTGGCTATGAAATGAATGGGTTGGCAATGTGCGTTTTAGCTCACATCATAACAGTTAGGGACTTCCAGATAAAAAACATCCCATAGTTATTTCAGTTATCAGTTATCAGTCAACCGTCAACCGTCAACCGTCAACCATCAACTGAAATGACGCTCCGCCCAGGGAGACTAATCTTGATGACTAGTACGAATAAAATCTACAAACTGCTGCATTAAGTTGGGATTACGCCAACCCTTAGCTGTTTCTTCTGCCATTACCGAAATTGCTTCTTCAGGGGTAAAAGCTCTTTTATATGGACGCTCGCTGGTAAGAGCGTCATAAATATCAATAATTTGAAATATTTGTGCTAAATAGGGAATTTCATGACCTCTTAATTTATCGGGGTAGCCAGAACCGTCCCAACGTTCGTGATGATGGCGAATAATGGGGAGTACACCTTGCATACTACGTAGGGGCTGACATATCCTTTCGCCAATGGAAACGTGCTGCCTCATAATTTCCCATTCTTGGGTAGTGAGATTACCTCTTTTCAGTAGTACAGCATCAGGAATACCGACTTTGCCAATATCATGTAAATATCCTCCCCACATCAAATCCCGAATTTGGTTGCGTGGGAGATTGAGATATTCGCCAAAAGACTTACCCAACTGTACTAACCGCTCGCAATGATCCCCTGTGTTGGGGTCACGACTTTCAATGGCTCTAGCAATGGAAAATAATACTTGTTCGGCGTGATCCAAATCTTCATTCAGCCGTTTTTGCTGTACCAATGACTTAACCCGTGCTGCTAATTCAACTCGATCGAAGGGTTTGCTTAAAAAATCATCAGCCCCAACCTCAATCCCTCGAATTCGCGATCGCCTGTCATTTAATGCTGTAATGAAAATAACTGGTATTAACCTAGTACGCTCATCCTGTTTCAATAATTGACAGACCTGAAAACCATCAATTTCTGGCATCATCACATCCAGCAGCACCAAATCGGGTTGTTTTTGGATCACTATGTCTACCACAAGCGCCCCACTATCTGCTTCAATCACCTCGTAACCTTCCATTGCCAACAGAGCTACCGCTGTCATCCGACTAGCAGCATGGTCGTCAGCCACTAAAACTTTGGGTATATCTGAGTCAAAGCCATTCACTATATAACCTTTGGCCTTTTGAGTAATAGAGAGTAATGATTCGTCAGATTCATTACCAGAGTTAACATGAGGATTTGTCTCGCCACTTAAGGATTTACTCTTTTTATTACCCATGTCTGGTTGCCATATGTCTAACGCATTACTCACTAGATTGTGCATTATTAAGCTACGATTGCGATCGCTAATATTAACTTTATCTGAGGGGTTTGACCCACTAACGTTCTCTTCCCTAGAACCTATATGATTGGGTATCTTCGTATTCACAAAGGCACTCCATTAATCTAATAATAATAGTAAAGCTTGCTAATAAATAATAAAGAAACGGTTATTAATTTCTTTATCATATATTAAGTTTGTAGAATAAAATAATCTTTAATCAAAGGTTTTCATAGGCTAGAGAATACCGTAAGCCTAGAATTTAACATTTGTTAAACAAGGGAGTATGCTATATTTACCTTCTTTTTTACATGAAAAATCCAGTGCAAATGATTATCCAAATACATTCGACTGGCTATTTAGGAAAATATGATAGTGATAATTTTCAAGTTGACATCCAAAATAATTTGAAATACATGTAATTTATGTTTTTACTCCTTTACTGATTCACTCGTGGGAATTATCAAACTAGATTCAGCTCTATATGCAAGCGATCGCTTACTAGAGTGCCAAGTGATTTATATCACAAAATATCTATTTATAGGATTTGCATAAATACTGATTTTGTTGTGTGTTAAAGAATACTTTTTTTCTGGTGTGATGTGGTAATAGACAAGTTATCAAAGTCAGAAGTTTGAAGTCACCAGGTTTGAGCGTCCTGTTGTTCAAACTTCTGATGACTATAGGGGTCAAAAACCCCATCTCAAACCTTCTTCCTTCTTCCTTCTTCCTTCTTCCTTCTTCCTTCTTCCTTCTTCCTTCTTCCTTCTTCCTTCTTCAATCTGGGAAAAGGGAGAGGATTGTATTTCTCAAACATATAGTTGTGAAGATATCCACCTCAAAGCCTAATTTTTGATCAGCCATCGCTTTCGCCAATGGGAAGTAGGTTCTAAACAAGAGGCTTTTTGTTCTTGGGTTCGTCTGTTGATAATTATTTCTGGGGAATCCTTTAATTGAGGATCGCGATAGGGAACTGCGGCACGGGTAAGTAAGTGCTCTTGTTCTGGTTGTGAAAGGGGCAGAAATAAATTTGAGAGATTACATAGGTTAGTATTTTGTTTTGACTCCCATGCGGCAATAGTGCCAGGGGTGCGTCTGCCTACAGGAGGGGTGGAAGCGATGGTTAAACCAGCAACAATTAGAGCAGTACGCACAGCTGCTGCACAGGAGTAAGTTGCCAGTAAGCCATCACTGTGTAAACACAGAGCTACTTGTCTAATAAATTCAAGAGTCCATAATTGGGGACACTGAGGTGGTGAAAAGGGATCGAGAAAAATTGCATCAGCGAGAAAACCTGAATTCTGCACCCTCTCAATTAGATTGCGAGCATCGCCAATTAATAATTTTGCCGTCAGGCGATTGGTTTGGACTTGTTGCGTAAAAGCCAATTGTTGCAAAATATCTTGATATTCACTGTTCCAGGTATCAAAAAGATGATGTTTAATTGCACTTTCAGCCACAGACGCATTGATTTCTAAACCAATTAATTCCACATGACAATTAGGATTTACCGACCAAATTGTTTCTAAAGCTGCGGCGGTGTTGTATCCTAGTCCATAACAAACATCTAACAGGTTAACTACCTGTTTTTTTGCTTTTAAAGATAATTGTGTAGGGGCAGCAAACTTTAAAAAGCTTTCTTGACGTGCTCCATAATGGCTATGAAAATGCTCGCCAAACTCTTGGGAGAAGAAAGTAAAAGAACCATCTGCTGTGATTTGGGGGACAAAGTTGCCTGGATTAATCATAAATTATGACTATAATTTTCATGCTTTCAATTATTAATTAACAATAACGAGTTATCACATATGACTAATAATCATTTCTTGGTTAGTTGCGATTGGTTAAAAGAACATTTAGAAGATTCGCAAATTGCGATCGCAGATTGTCGCTTTTCCCTGGCTGAACCAGATTTAGGACAACAACAGTACCAAACCAGCCATATTCCTGGAGCCTATTATCTGAACTTAAATCGGGATCTTTCCAGTCCTGTGAGGGAACATGGAGGTAGGCATCCATTACCCGATCCTCAATTGTTTGCCCAGAAATTATCAGCTATGGGGGTACAGTGGCAACAAACTTTGATTGTGGCTTACGATGATTCCCGTCAGGCATTTGCATCCCGTTTGTGGTGGCTTTTACGCTACTTGGGACATGAGCGAGTCGCAGTGCTAGATGGTGGGTTTAATGCATGGCTACAAGCCGGATATGAGGTAACGGATGTAATTCCCCCTCCCCATCCTGGTAATTTTATTCCCCAAATCAATCAGCAAATGGTTGTAGATCGGGAAATAGTCAAAAATCGCAAGGATTTACCAGGAGTTGTGTTAGTAGATTCAAGAGATAGCGATCGCTATGCAGGTATTCGCGAACCCATTGATAAAGTTGCTGGGCATATTCCTGGTGCAGTTAACTATCCTTGGAAACAAGTGACAGACTCCCAAGGTTATCTCCTTTCTCCCCAAGAGCAACGCCAACGCTGGTTAGAGATGGAAACAGCAGAAGAAATTATGGTTTATTGTGGCTCTGGGGTAACTGCTTGTGTCAACTTACTCTCCCTAGAATTAGCTGGGATTGGGGGCGCGAAATTATATGCAGGTAGTTGGAGCGATTGGATTAGTTACTAGTGCTTTGTCCCATTAATTTTGACGCAAATCTTAAAAAAATCTGGACTTTAGATAGATAGGTTTTTGGTGATTAATCTGACAACTTAGAAGGGATTGATTAAAAATCATCTTCATTCAGATAGGAGGTATGGATTGCGCTCTCGATTTTTGGTGATAACATTTTCTACAATGGCGATCGCTATTGGAGTAGTATCAAAAGCTACAGCACAGAATGCAATTTTTCCCTTCCCCAACTTGCAAGCACCATCTTTGAGGATCAGTGACTCAGCACGCAAAATGGTCACAGGTTGGGTTTATTTGGATGGTAGACCCTTATTTCAAGTCACTTCCACCAAAGAAAATCTCCCCAATAGGCTAGATACAATCCAAGACAATCTCACTAAAATTCAGAGCAATTATCTGAGTAATCCAGATCGAGGACTGGATATACAAATAAAAACGGTAAATGGCTCGAAAGAGATTAATATCAACGGTAAATATTTGGTAACTTTCTCTGAACAAGATATGGGAGCGCAAAGCTTCAATACTGATAGTTTTGCTAGAGAAATTCAGGATTTACTAGAACAACGTTTGCAAACAGCCAAACAAGAAAGACAGCCTCGTTTTTTATTACGCCAAGGTGTAATTGCAGCTGGAACAGGAGCGGGTCTTATTTTCATCAGTTGGGGGGTTTGTTACCTGTGGCGACGTTCAAGACAAAATCAACCCCAGCCAGTTTCCATTGCTGCACAGACCAAAAAATTTTGCTCCTGTAGCGTTTCCCTTGACAGAGCCAGCTCGAAGGGTAAGCTGTTGTGCATTTTTAATGCACAACAGCAAATCAGAAGGAAGAGGGTTTGAGCGGAAGAAGTGACAAGAGTTGTAGCAATTAACCAATGCCAAATGAATATATAAGTTAAATGCTCCCGCAGCTTATGACTTTCCCCAAATTTATCGGTACTTTATCCCATTAATAACTTGTTCTAATATTTAAGCGATGTACTATGAAATATATGTATTTACAAATCATAAAATATAGTTACATTACTTAATTAATATCGAAATTATTGACAACAATCTCAACTATTGACGAATTTACAGGATTTGAGTCTTGTAGTATGATGCTTTATGGTGGGTTATTTATGCACTGAAAATAAAATATACGGTAAAAAGCTAATATTTACGTAAAATAAAATTTAACTACAAATAATACAATATCCTGTTAAGAAGTGATTTAATATTTATTAACATTAATCGCAGGGCATTTTATTTACAAAAATTAAAATATTTCTGGCAGGGTATTGACAAAATTATTTTTTTGATTAGTTAAGGCTGTAAGAGTACATTTTTTGATGCAGCATTAGAAAGTATTTAATCAATTTCTTAATCCTCAGGAATTAGGTATTTGCCAATAGAGGAGAAAGTAGTAAAAAGTAGTAAGGTGAAGTGAGATATATGACTGAACCTAACAATATTTAGTGCTTTTTAGTGCTTTAAATTGATCTAGATCAGATATTGTCTTGCCTAATCCTCCGCGATCGCTTTTAATGTCACACTACCTAACTTTTTTATGCCTCTAACTACCTCATCTTCTTCCCTAGCTCTTTCATCCCTCCACCTCCGTATAGAGGCTGAAGAGAAAGAGCATCAATGGTTGTTAAAGCAAATAAAAAGAAAGCAGACCGAACTGAATAACTTTGTCGAACAAATGCGTTCTTTGGCTACGGAGATATTTGAGAAGGGTAATTCTACCTTTAAAAAGGTAGCGGCTCTTGACCAAGAAATACACGCCCTATTTGAGGAAATTTTCTGTACTAGAAAGTTTGGCAAACAAACAAAGAAAGAGATTGAAGAGATTTACCGTAACCTACAGATGGCAGGGATTATTACTCCCACACAGCATCCAATTGACGAGGAAGAACTAGACGAACTATTTGAAGAACAAAAGCAAGAGGAGAATTTTTTCTGTAATGGTCAACAAAGTTACCACCAGCATGAATCAGAAGCAGAGGAATTGGCAGAAAGTAGTGAAAACAAAGGGAGAAGTGAATCGGCAAGACAAGTTCGCCAGGCATTTCTCAGGTTAGCTGAAATCTTTCACCCAGATAAGGTAACAGACAGCGAAACTCAGGTTCATCATACAGAATTGATGAAAGAAATTAATAAAGCTTACCAAGAAGGTGATTTAGCCCGATTATTAGAAATCGAGCGTCAACATCAAGCAGGGGAAGAGATTGATAATAATAGTGAAGATGATTTAACCCGCAAATATAATCGTCTAGAACGGGAAAATGAATTCCTGAAAACTCAGTATGAAAATTTGAAGCGAGAACTCAGGCTGGTGAAAAGAACTCCAGAAGGAGCTATGGTTTCTGACTACCGCAAAGCGATAAAAGTTGGCATTGATCCTATTGCTCAAATGTTGTCACAGGTAGAAGGAGAGGTGCGGGTGATTTCTTCTATCCGGGATTTTGTCAAGGACTTTCGGGACAAGAAAATGACCATTAAAGAGTTTCTCCAAGGTCCTGAAGCCATGCATCAGATGGGTAGAGAGGCAGTGGAAGATTTATTGGCGGAAATGCTTGCTGATGTGGAAGAGTTTGTCATATTTTGAATTATTGAGTTATGGGTTGTGAGCGAAAACTTAATGCCCAAATCCTTACATACTCTTGTTTCCAGTTTCTAGCTGGAAATGCAGTCTCGGTGGTTCTGCCGTCTTCTACGGTCGGCGGAGCCTTAGGGACTTCCAGAAGATTTACGTAATACAAAACCTCATATATTTACTGGATGCTGTCCATAATAAGGGGAAGCCTCTGACCAATCGGGACGTTTACCCAAATACCAATCTAAATATGCTAGTTTCAACATACTGTTAACGGTTGCCGCCAAACCAGATTTGGCTTCAATTAACTCATATTCAGTGTGCCAACTAGCCAACTTTTCTTGCCATATTTCTGGGGTAAACACTGTATCTGGTACTAATATATTTAGCTCAGAGCCATTTGGGGTGAGTTGATAAATTGCCCCAAAGACTTGACCTCTTTGTGCTGGCATTTGCACTGCGATTGCCCTATGCCCTATTTCCTGTTCCCTATTTTCTAGCTCTGAATGAGCCACAGCAGCTAAAGTAGAAATTGCAAATACGGGAATATCTAGTTGTTGTCCTAAAGTACGGGCAGCTACAACACCAATCCGAGTCCCAGTAAAACCACCAGGTCCTTTGGCTACCGCAATAAATCCTAAATCAGTCCAAGTTTGCGGTTGAATAAACTCAATCAAATATTGATGCAATAAACTGGATACCTGACGTTCTAAATTCCAGACATCAGAACGTATTTCTCCACCAAAGTTACTTATTGCCAAACCTAATTCAGGGGTGGTGGTATGTAGAGCCAAACCATATTTTGTGGATGCTTCTATTTTTCTTTCAACTGTCTTTCTAGTGACTTCAAATCCCCAAGAATCCATAAATCAGTTACTTTCCCTTCCTCAAAAGTGAACAGTGCAGCACCTGACCAAGTGAAGTACCCCAACTTGCTATAGCCTTCGGCATGGCTTCGCTAACGCTGAAGTTAGGGCTAAATCCAAAATCAACTACACAAGGACGGTTTTATTCGTCTTCTCCCAAAGGGAGACGCTTACGCGAACGGAGTTTCCCGTCTCACTCGCCGTTGCCTCATTAAACCCGTGTTTAAAGTGGTTTCTGTAAGTCGTAGGCTGATGATTTAGAACCAGATTTTAAAGTTGCAATTGTCCAGTTGTATACCCATCGGTAAGCATTTAACCATTGCTTCCAGATGCGGTGCAATTCCTTACAGGGAAACACCCGTAACTTCTTGACACTGTTGGGTGTCAACTTCTTCGTCTGGTTCCGAGGTTTTGTTTTGAATATATGCGGTGACTTTGTTTTTGTACTTCCTGAGTCCGTATAACCTTGCACTGAAGCAATGGAGGATGGACAAGATATCTTCAACGAGTTCTGTCTCTGGAGATAGCTTACGCTGGTTGAGAACCACGAGTTTAACCCTTGACTGCTTACACAGCCACTCGATAAGAGGGAAGCCGAATCTAACAGCTCTATCGGAGTAAGCGACGACAAGTGCTGAGATATCAGACCTGTATACTTGTTCCAATACTTTGATAAACTTTCTCCGCTTAAAATTGAGTCCTGATCCAACCTCACTAACAATGGTGCTTGACGGGTAGCTCTGGCGTAAAAACTCAATCTGTCTTTCAAGGTCATCTCTTTGGGAATGGGTAGAGACTCTTGCATAGCAGATAATGGGCTTGTCTTCCGGCTTTTTCGATTCTTGGATACAGAATCGTCGTTGATTACCTTCTGTTCTAATTGAGTCAAGCCTTCCTTCTTTGTCCCATCTTCTAAGTGTTGTGATGCTAACTCCGTAGAATTTAGCCGCTTCCTTGGGCGTAACATATACCTTGTCCAACAACCTCTCCAAATCTGTATATTTACAAGATAAAATACTTGGCTAGGTTTGACAAGGTATAGTTAGAAAAAAGTCTAATAGTTACACCTCCGCAACTGGCACGTAAAATCCAGTCAGTTCCCAGGATGTGACTGAGCTTTTTGACCTTACCGGGGGATTCTACTACTAGCAGGCGTTTTGGCATAATTTAGTTTGGTAATATGCTCAAAGGGGAGTCAATTTGCTAAGTAATTGAATTGTCTCCGATCTAATGGTTTAATTTCTTATTTTTGTAGCAAAACTTAGCTTAATTGGCAGGGCGTACCACACGAATTAGTTTACCTTGCAAATTTTCCTCTGCGATTACAGCTTTATCTATATGTGCTGCGAACTGTTCCCAATTGCGGTTGTTTGTACAGACGATAATGCCAAAATGGTTGACATTACGACGATGCAAGCGGATCAAATCATCTCTATTAATAGTCAGCACTGAGCGTTCTTGGCTAATGGCAAATGCCAGTACTTCATCATCTGGTATACCTCTATCTGCGTTGCCTGCTTCTTGTACAGTCAGCACATCATGCCCCAAAGTGCGTAACAATTCTACAACGGGAAAAGGGAACTGCTCATCTGCGTAAAAACGTGCCATCTACTAGGCTACCTCATTGCGCTCAATCGCCATTTCAATTTCATGGGGGTGAGCTTCTGCGTATACCCAAGCATTAGCTAAATCAGCAGCTGCGATTGTTGGATAGCTTATTAAAATATCAGCATCACTATATCCAATACTACGAGCTTCTACAAGCACCCAAACGGGAATACGAGTATTAACAATACAAGCCTCTCCCCCACAAATTCCTGGGTTTTTCTCAATTCCTTGCCAATCGCTTGTGAGACTTTGAGCGAGTAACTGGATAACCTGCACTTTTTCATTAGGGCTAAGGGCAAGAAGTTGTTGCTCTAAGTCTTTGAATACCACGGATGTCAATCCTTATGATGCGCGGGAAACCTGTATTTGCTATTTTATCAGAAAAGCCTAGTAACGCAAGGAGGCAAGGGCAGGGAGTATGGTTAAAGTTGTAAATTATAAGAAATAATTTGCCTACAATCTTACTAATAAAACAGATTCTTTCTTGGTAGCAAAAAGTACATTTTATACTGGTGTTTTTCTGATATAATTAAATATTATGCGTTGGAATCTTAGTATAATCCAGGTTAAATAATGATGAACTACCCTAATTTTTCCAGTCACGGCTATGAAGTTGAACGGGAATTA
>JASJDS010000225.1 GCA_030065055.1 Calothrix sp. MO_192.B10 | reverse complement strand
AAGTAGTCGAGGTGAAACTCCTCTAGAATCGTGAAAACTCTGCTGAAATAGTGCAGCACTTTGATCTAGGAATTTTAGGGACATCGTGAGTCGAAAACACGTTAAACAGACAGTAAGTCTTAACAGGCTGAAAATACGCTTGAAAATCTTTTATGGTATCGCGGGGCACGCGAGAACCGCTCCCAGCAAATGAGAGCAACGCTTCTGGAGAGATAGACCTCTGGTTTATTCCAAATTAGGCTTGTTAATTGGTACATTTTGTACGGTTAAACGGTTTAAAGACCTCGTCCTTAAGGACGGGGTTTAAATTGCCAGCAATGGATGGGATAAATTAAGTTAGCTCGCTGAAAGAAGAATCCCCGCCCTTGTAGGGCGTGGGAGTGTCAAGCTACAGGATTCCTATATGTGGAAGGGCTTAGATCCCCGATTTAGAGAAAAAATCGGGGATCTTAATTTATTACCTTCTACTGGACTGGTGCTCTAGATGCCTTACCTTTACCAGGGGATCGCTCACACCCCTAGTACTTTGTCCCATTGATTTTGATGAATCGCGTGCGGGTGCGAGCGATCCCCGACTTCTATCTTAGGCATTGCTACAATGTGCGGATATTGATTTAGAAGTCGGGGATCTGTTCCCTAGCCATCAGAACTAATAAAAAAGACCACTAGTCTAGGAATGGTAATTTTACCGTGACAATAGTACCTAACCCAACTGTACTATTGACTGAAATTTCCCCATTGAGAGTTTCTACACATTTTTTAACAATTGCTAAACCCATACCAGTACCGGGGATATTATCCACATTACTTGCTCTATAGAAGGGCTGAAATAACCTTTGTTGTTCTGTTTCCGGAATACCAATTCCCCAATCTTGAATCTGAAAAATAATTTGTTTGTCCTGCTCCCTGAGTTCAAAAATAACTTTTCCACCAGGGGGTGAATACTTAATAGCATTACCCAGTAAATTCTCTAAAATATGCCGTAGCAAGTTCTCATCACATAAGATTTCTCCCAAATCCCCATGACTAGAGAAAACCAGATTCAGATGTGTGTTGGCTGCTTTGAGTCTAGCGGCTGCAACTAGTTCACTACAGAATCCGACTAAATCTAGGTAAATTAATTCACATGGCAGTTTACCTGCATCTGCCTTACCAATGAATGACACTTCATCCAATAGATGAGCCATATTTTTGATGGCAGAGCGAATCAACTGGAAATGGGTGTGCTTTTTCTCTTGGGTTAATTTGCGATCGCTATTTTGTAGTAATCCAGTAGCTAGTAAAATAGTATTGAGGGGATTACGGATGTCATGGGACAACATTGATACAAACTCGGATTTAAACTGGTTGATTTCCCTGGCTTTGACTAATTCTGCGGTTTTTTCTTCAACCCGATTTTCTAAGGTTTGATTGACGTTGCGTAATGTTTCTAAGGCTTGTTTGCGCTCGATCGCATAACGGATGGAACGGATTAAAATTGCTACATTGATTTGTCGCTTCACCAAATAATCTTGCGCTCCCTTGCGTACCGCTTCTAGAGCCAGTTCATCATCATTGGTATTAGTTAGCACCACAATGGGAATAGTAGATGCTTGGCTCATCAAAGGAGGGAGGGATGCTAATCCTTGACTATCTGGTAGGGTAAGATCCAACAAAATGACATCATAATATTCTGTACCTAATTTATGTAAACCTGCTGCCAAGCGTTGGACATGAACTACAGTAAACTCATGAGACTTGGCTTGCTTGAGAAATTCTTGTAATAACCTGGCTTCTGCTAAATTATCTTCAATCAGCAAGATTTTTACCGGATTCGCAGCCATCGTCTTCTGGTTTCACCCCCCTCTGGCGAATAGTGAATAGTGACTAGTGATGAGTGATAAACTCTCAACTAACAACTAACAACTCTACTTTGATGGTAAAGTGACGGTGGATAGCCAAAATTCTTCAATTCCTTTGACTATTTGAAATAACTGACTTAAGTTGCGGGATTTAGTGATGTAGCAGTTCACACGCAAGTCATAGCTGTGAAAAATATCATCTTCATTATGGGAAGTTGTCAGTACTACTACAGGAATACGCTTTAATTTCGGATCGGCTTTAATTTCAGCCAGTACCTCTCGACCATCTTTTTTTGGTAAGTTTAAGTCTAAGAGAATCAAATCTGGTTTCAGCGCATTTTTATACTCTCCTTCTTGACGTAAATAAGCCATAGCATCCATCCCATCCCTAACGGTGACTACCTGGTGTGGGATGGAACTATGTTTTAAAGCTTCTTGAATTAGCCGAATATCAGCCTTATTATCTTCTACCAAAAAGATTGTTTTGGACTTTGCGTCCGTTTCTGCGTTCACGTTCGCGTCCTCCAATGGGAATCGTAAAGTAGAAGGTTGCACCTTTACCCAATTGTGATTCTACCCAAATGCGTCCTCGATGACATTCGACAATCTTCTTGCAAATGGCTAAACCCATACCGGTACCTGGATATTCATCACGGGTATGTAGGCGTTGAAAAATCACAAAAATGCGATCGCTAAATTGAGGATCGATACCAATACCGTTATCTGTGATGGAAAATAGCCACTCATCTTCTAATCGGGAAGCAGCAATATGAATTTTTGGTGGTTCCTGGCTGCGGAATTTGATGGCATTGCCAATCAGGTTTTGGAATAATTGCATTAACTGGGTACTATCAGCCATGACAATCGGTAGTGGATCATGGGTGATAGTTGCTTCACTTTCGCGAATACGTCGCCGCAGATTAGTCAAAGCTTGATCCAGAGCAGTTTTTACCTCTACAGCTTGGAATGCGATCGCTTGCATATCCACTTTTGAGTAAGCCAGTACATCATCAATTAGGGTCTGCATCAGGCTCACTCCTTCAACAGCATAATTGATAAATTCATTGGCATCTTCATCTAGTTCATCATTGTAGCGCATTTCCAATAGCTGTACATAATTCGCCACCTGGTTCAAGGGTTCTTGCAAATCATGGGAAGCGACGTAAGCAAACTTTTTTAATTCTGCATTAGAACGTTCCAAATCATGGGCCAACTGTGCTAATTCATCAGCTTGCCGCAAGACAATATTCACAATTGCTTTGCGTAATTCTAGTGCAACTTTAACTTCCACATATTGCCAAGGTAAAGAAGTACAACTAACGGTTTCTTTCCACAACTCAAAAGATTTACGGGGACACAGACGTAAATTTCCCTGGGATTGATTTACCTCAAATGCGTTATTGGGATCTCCCCCCCAATTCACCGTCTGAATTACTTCCGGTCTAAACCACAATACATAATTGCGCTTGGAAATGGGAATAGCTAATAAACCACTGGCAACATTCTTATATCTTTCGGCATCTGGATACAACTGTGGCAGAGAGTTTGTATAAAAGATTTCTTCATCTACATTCTTTTGTAGCCATTGCACCAGAAAATTTAAGTCTTCTTCCTCAGGGGTTTGACCAATTAATGTATATTGTCCCCCAAAAAATATAGCCGCTCCTTGGGCGCCAGTTAAGTCCAAAATGTTTGGCTGTTTCTTGACTAAGCCATCAATAAAGTTATCTTCTTGGGACATATATTCAATCAAGGTTGATTGAATATCGTTTAACTGCATCCGATAGCCATAATCTTCCGTTTCTTCCTTATCAGAAATTTCTGAAAATATGACTCTTCCCAAAAATTCACAAGCTTTCCGTAACTCATAGGAAACATATTTCGGGGTTTGATGATGACAAGCAATCAGTCCCCACAACTTTCCTTCCTTAATCAAGGAAATAGTTAAGGATGCACCCACACCCATATTATGTAAATATTCTATATGGCAGGGAGAAGCACTCCTGAGAATTGAGTTAGTTAAGTCTAAAGGTTTTTGATTGACAGGATTTTTCAGGGGAAAAATTTCCACCGGTTCTGTATTTGTATCAGGTATTAATCTGATCAAATTAGAAATAAATAGCTGTCTTGCGGGTTTAGGAATATCTGATTCTGGATAATGAAGACCGAAATAAGGTTCTAAATCTTCTAGTTTATCTTCTGCAACTACCGAACCATGTCCATCTTCATGGAACTTATACAGCATCACTCTGTCAAATCCCGTTACCTTTCTCACTTCCTGAACAATGATTTGACAGTAATCTCTCAAGTTGGCAGTATTTTCAATATGATTGATAGATGCCCTTGCCAAATGATAGAAACTTAAAAATGGGATATTCTCTTGAGCAATAGCAGGTTCTAATTCTAAAATCAAAAATCCTTCCGGATTACGATGAAATATACCATCAAAAACTACATAATCATCTCCTTTTGTTCTTGCCCAAATTTTTGTAGGATTGATAAAATCAAGGCTTTGTTCTAATAATCCAGCTTTAATTTGGCTGATTTGGAATGTGTCTAATAATTCTTCTAGGCTGGTGAGTAACAAATCTTCTGGAGAGACTCCGAAAGCGGAATAAATATTACTGCTTACTTGTAATATTCTCAGTTCTGGTTCTTCTAAAACTAAAACAATACCATGGGGTTGAATTTGACCAGAAATATGAATTGGTGCTTCCCTTAAGCTAGTCAAATTATCACTCATGTGTAACTGTAAGTTCATGTCCATTACGATCCTCCTAATTTTTGTAGGATCGCCAGCAGTCAACTGTTCGTATGGTTGAACATCAAGCGCAGCGACATAGCAATCCTCAACAATCTGCAAGTATCCACTATCAATTAATCGCAAATGGTCACTAACCATAGCCATATTGCGACAAAACCATTATTATCTTTTCTTTGGCGTTTTTAGTCTAACAAGTAGTCATGGAGGATATCGATAAGAACTGTGAAAAATAAGTTAACATTTCAACCTTTTATGTTTACTTGTATTAACTTTTATCATAAAAAATACTGGTAATTACGCAATTTCTGGCGATATTTTGCCCTTATTCAGCGATTTATCCCTGATTGGAGGTAATAAAGTGGTTGCTATAAATTATCGCCAGAGTAAAACTTGAAATTGTCGGCTACTAAGGATGTGTAGGGAATGGGGCGGTTTAACGGAAGCTGTTAAAGCGTTAGGGGCGGTGGAAGAGATCGAATTTAGCCTTGAAATTTATTTCAAGGTGGAAATGTGGGCTACACGACATTGGTGCAAGTTATCAGTTCTACCCAACCTACATTTAATTATAAGTATTTAACCGGACATGATATTAATCACCCAAAAGCCTTGCAGGTATCCCAGAAACGGGCATATCCTATGGCAAGCAAGCTATAAGAAAAGCCCAGCTTATCAGTCTCTCCGGAGCAGACACCCGCAAGGATGTAAAGTTAAATATTAAGGAATTTCCCTTGTCTTTCAACCCCCAATACTACTCGGTTAAGCATTGTAAACTCAAAATTTGGTTTTGGGAACAGGTTAAAGGTTTTTTCTTTCCCTTTTCCCCTTAACCGACAAGTATTGCTTCAATCCCTAATGCATTCCCCCAAGGGTGAAGTTTGCCAGAATATCAAAGTATTCATTCGCACATGGTATAACACCTGTACCTAATAACAGAACTAATTTTTAAGTTGTATTTTCAACTAATCAATAATTAGCAAAATGTTTACTCAAAAATCACACAACATCAGTTACTGTCACAATAAATACATCAATAGTGTTTATTAACCTTGAAACACAAAATCTATAACTTTTGATAGATGTCATCTACAATTGCCTGACTTCTAATTAAATCCCAATCACTTTTATCTATTTAGTGATGAGTTGATTGTGTGTTTTATTTACAACATTAAATACATAGTAAAATTTATCTCTAAAGTATGTTTGCTATATGACTTTTTTCTCAAATATAGGATTAGGATTTACTCACTATTTCTGTTTGTATAGCCTGTATCAGAGAGATTTAAAGTCAGGTATTTGTGATTGCTGCCTTACGTCACAATAACTGTACTTACATTGTCTGCGAGTACCTCCTAAGTATATATTATCTTGTTAAGAAAAAACAAAGAAAAATATATTTTATGATTGATTCATGCAAAATAATCTGAATTATACATCTCTGGCAATAAAGTTATGCAATAGTACATTGAATTATATTCATGGGATGCAATTGCCATCAGTATGGTAATTGTGGATTCGATCTAATAATCAAATTGCAAACAATTAATCATGTCTCGTATTTGACAAAAGCATAATCGATGTTTATTTAGTTTGATGTAATTTTCATATCTAGTGAAGTCTGAATTTTGTCAATTTATCATTTAAGTTATAGAGGTCTTTAACAGTGACTGATACAGGTATTAATCAAAAACAAATACTCACGGTTCTCTTCACAAAAGATACAATAAATGTGAGAAAAACTCTGGAAATTCTACATCGTCGTCGTTGGTTAATATGGGGAGTTTCTGGTGCTATTGTATCCCTTGCTATTTTGATGACTGTGATGGCGAAGCCCAAATATCAAAGTTCTATGCAGGTGATGGTAACTGCCAATTCTTACCAAAAGGAGAAAAAAGAAGCAGGAAATAATATAGAGAAAAAACAATCCGATCGCGAAAATTATTTAATAGATTATACCAGCCAGCAGAAATTGATGGCTAGTAATAAATTAATTAACAAAGCAGTATATTTACTAAGCAAAGAATATCCTGATATTACCATAGAAGATATTAAAGGGAAATCAGGCGATCGCAGTTTAAATATCCCCCTGAGTATTACACAAGTTTCAACTGAGGATAAAGTTAAGAATCAAGTTGGTAGTCAAGTTTTTCAAGTCAGCTTCCAAGGTGAAGAACCGCTGCAAGTACAAAGCATTTTAAAAGCCTTGGCACAAGTCTATCAAGACTATAATCTGGAAAGGCAAAAACAGCGTCTCTCAGAGGGATTAGCTCTAGTTAACCACCTGATTCCAAATATCAAAAAAGAACTGAAGCTAGCGGAAGTTAAATTACAAAGATTTCGCAATAAAAATAATTTTCTCGATCCCAAGATTCAAAGTAAAATACTATTGGAATCTTTAGCAGATATTCAAGGTAAATTACAGACCACTCGTGCAGAAATCAAAGATTTAGAAGCCCGCCAAAATCACTTACGGAAAAAGCTATCTTCTTCTGCACCCAATGCTCTCATATCCTTGCGCTTAAATAAATCTCCCCGTTATCAAAATCTGTTAAAAGAGATTCAGAAAACAGAAACATCTTTGGCACAAGAACGCAAACGCTACACAGACGATGCTCCTGCTGTAAAAGAATTATTAGAGGAACGTCAGAGTCAAATGAATCTGTTGCGACAGGAAATGCAAAAAGAGTTAGGAGAATCTGTCCCGAAAACAATAAATACTAGTAAGCCACTCTTCAATGGAGATAAATTGGGACAAGTTGAACTCAATTTGATGCAGGAATTATCCCAGGTACAAACTAAAATTTCCGGACTCCGTGCCAATGAGAATAGTTTAACGGCATCCGAAAAGAACATACGTGCTGAGTTAAATAAATATCCTAAACTGATAGCAGAGTATGATAGTTTATTACCAGAGGTAGAAACCCATCGTAAAACCCTGGAAAGAATTTTGCAGCAGCAACAATCTTTGGCACTACAAGCCGCTCAATCTGGTTTTAATTGGCAAATAGTGGAGGAACCCCAACAGGTAGTTGCAATTGGTAATAGCAAATTGTTTAATTTGCTGGGTGGGGTGGTAATTGCACCAATCCTAGGGATTTTAGCCGCTTTAATTTGGGAATTATTTGATGATGTAATTTATTCTGTACCAGACTTACGTAACCTCAACCAATTGCGTATATTAGGTACTGTGAATAAAGTAGCAACACCGAATCAGAAAAAGAAAATTTTGCCTTTTTGGAAACAAAGTAAGAATAGTGCTTCCATCCCCACAGATTTTGCACCCTTACCAAATCATGAAAGCTTGGATATGGTTTATCAAAATATCCAGTTAGTAGACTCTAGCTTTCCCTTTAAGTCTTTAATGTTGACTTCCGCGAAATCTGGAGAAGGAAAATCAACCTTAGCCTTGGGATTGGCTGTAAGTGCGGCTCGAATGCACCGCCGGGTGCTAGTAATTGATGCCAATATCCGCACCCCCCACTTGCATCAAGCTTTAGAATTGACTAATGATTCGGGAATCTCTTTGCTGTTATTGGAAGATAACAACACCTCTTTTAAGGATTATATCCAGCCAGTTCATCCTGCCATTGATATTTTAACTGCTGGACCAGCAGCTGAAGATCCGGTGAAATTGCTCAGTTCTCAAAGAATGAAAGAGTTGATTGAGTTTTTTGAGCACCACTATGACTTGGTATTAATTGATGCTCCCCCTATGTTGGGTACAGTGGATGCGAGAATAATTGCTTCTGTATGCGATCGCATTGCTATAGTTGGATGTATGGGACAACTCACAAGAGTTGAACTAGCACAAGTTACAGAAATTCTCAACAACTTAAATTTAATTGGAATTATTGCCAATCAACCCCAGGTTTGAAGAGGAGTGATGGTTGATAGTTGATAGTTGATAGTTGTTAGTTGTTAGTTGTTAGTTGATAGTTGATGAGGTGATGGAAGGAAGGAGTGATAGTTGATAGTTGATGAGGTGATGGAAGGAAGGAGTGATAGTTGATGGAGGGAAGGAGTGACAGAGGATTAAATTTATCTTCTGAGGTAATCCCAACCAACAACCAACAACCAACAACCAACAACCAACAACCAACAACCAACAACCAACAACCAACAACCAACAACTAACAACCCCATCCCATGTTAATCTGAGGGAGAAATATTTTCTCAGGGAAACTACCACCGAAACGAGCGTCAAATAATATATTAATAGTAACTATATTCTCAGTAGCATGAAGTTCCAACTGTTCTTAGGCTCTTTTTTTTCCCAGTTTAAAGCACGTCACTGGTGGCTCGGCACTTTGTTATGGATTGTTTTAATTGCTCCAGCTCAAGCATCTGTGATTATGCGGGTGGCAATTAGAAGAGGAGTAAATAAAGTAACACTAGGAAGTTCTACAACTGCGATTGTCAAAGATTATAGCGGTAAGACATTGGGACAGTTACCAGGTAGAACTGAATATTATGCCCAATCTGTCCCTGGGGGAGTCGCCTTAGATAAATGGCGTTCTAGATTATTTTGGATTGAACCTACAAATAAAGGATTTGTTTATATTGGTAATCGCTGGTATCGGGGTAGAACCCTAGTTGCACCCACAGAGAAAGGCTTAACGGCTGTTAACTGGGTGAGTTTGGAAGAATATCTTTACAGCGTCATTGGTGGGGAAATGAACCACAGCTGGCCCCAGGAGGCTCTTAAAGCCCAAGCGATCGCTGCCCGTACTTATGCCCTTCACGAACGGGAAAAACAACGTAAAAATCCTCTTTATGATATTGGTAATACTCCCGATAGATGGCAAATTTATAAGGGTGTGATTAGTGAACATAGGAATACCCTTGCTGCTGTAGATGCGACTGCTGGACAAGTATTAACTTATAAAAACAAGGTTATTCTTTCGGTGTTCCATGCTTGTTCTGGGGGACATACAGAAAACGTCGAAGATGTGTGGGGTGGAAAACAATTACCCTATTTGCGTGCTGTACGAGACTTCGATCGCAATGTTAGGCAATGTAATTGGGTGAGAACCTTTTCACCCCAAGATATCGGTGCCAAATTCCCCGAAGTAGGAAAGGTAAAGCAGATTCAGGTAGAGAAATTATCACCTTACCGTAGTGTTCAAGCTTTGAAAATTGTGGGTGAAAAGGGTGAGAAGGTACTGAAAGGGGAAAAGGTACGTACTGCACTCAAGCTCAAAAGTACCCGCTTTAGCGTCAGTCAAGGTAATGGTGGTTTCGTTCTCAGAGGCTTAGGCTATGGTCATGGTGTGGGTATGAGCCAGTGGGGTGCTTATAATTTAGCCATGCGCGGAGCCAATCACCTACAAATCCTCGGCCATTATTTTAGAGGTGTATCCCTCACACCAATTCAAGTTAAAAAGTAACGCCATTTTAGATTTTATAGCACTACGCATATACATTAGGACATTGTTGAACGCTGAAACCTGTGAGCAGTAAACTTTTGACTTTTGACTTTTGACTTTTGACTTGCGCGTAGCGCTATAGATGAATGGCACCCTTGTTAAGGTAAAAAGCTTGTTAAATCTAGCTTTCTAGATCCCTCGTTACAAGGTTTTACCAAGTAGATGCATTTTAGGGAGGCTCTGCCCCCAGACTTAAATGGGAGGCAGAGCCTCCCTATATGTGTTTCCAGGCTGAGCCTGGAAACGAGTTAAGATAAATAAATCATTATCACTCCCTCACTCTGGGCGGGGAAACCCCGCCCCTACTCCTGAACTCCGAACTCCCTCACTCCCTCACTCCCTCACTCCTACTCTACTCTTCGAGAAGCCACTGCGTGTCTACGAGAAGCCACTTCGTGTCTACACTCCATCACTCTTCCCTCCTGACTCCAGCTTCCGTCGCCATTCTGCTTCAATTTGTGCAGAACGTTCTACTTCTTGTTCTAGTAAGTCGGTTTCGGTGGAGTATACAGAGTCTTCCTTACCAATTACCTTTTCTGCTGCAAATTGGCTGGCGTAGGTAATTTTTTGTTGTAAATTAGGGTCAGCACTGGCTAATAACTTGGATCTAGCTTGTCTTTGCTGGTTGCGATCGCTTATCTTACCATTACGCCACTGAATCCAGAAGTAACGAATTAAGGGTACTCCCAAGAAACCAGTACCATAAGCCAATAGTAACCAGTAAATTCCCTGGACAAAGCCAACTAATCCGCCAATTTCCGCTGCGACTGTTCCATCTTGTAATAGGCTACCCAGAATTAAAGCCCCGACAAAATTCACTACACCTAAACCAGCACTGAGTAGGAGTTGTCCGGAACTAGCTTTACTAAAACGCCAAGAAAATTCTTGTAAGTACTTTGATATTGACTGACGGCGTTTTTGGAACGCAGTTACTTGTAACTCTGGGAAATAATATACAATTTCTCCTTCCGGACTAACTTGGGGTTGTCCATTGAAGCGGGTGAGGACTGGTAGCATATAATCTTCATATTCCTGGGCATATCCTGAACCAATATCATCCAAATAGGGCGATATTTGTTCTGCTACCACCGCGCCACTTTGATTGCGAATTACCGTAGCAATTTCTTGCCAGCGACGTTCTTCGAGATTAGCATTAGGATCGCCATCCCCGAACAAAAAGGAAAATACCGCCTCAAAGAAATTCATCTCACTTTTTTCACTGCGGCGTTCTCTTTGGTAGCTATCGTAATTAGGACTCAAGTACCAAAATAAATCCGGGAAGTAAAAAAAGCCACCACTAAAACCACCGCGATTGTCATTATCATCGTCGGATCTGGAGGAAGTGATGATGATAATAATCGTTACATAAATTAAGACGATGGAAACAATTAATAAAATGCCAAAAGAAATGCGAATTAGGTAAAAAAGAACTTTCCAAATCTTTTTCCACCATTCTTGTAATTGCAACCGCAGGTATTTATTCCGCAAAATGTCGCGGAAATTGCGCGGAAATTGGTACACAATATCGCCAGATTCGGCAACTTGCATATGTCCACCAGCATCTGATGCTAAAGCCAATAATCCTTGACTGGCCAGCCCAACATTTAATCCTGCTTGAGTCGCCACGTCACCGACAGTGACGCGATAACCCAATTTTTCTACTGCTTGCATAATGGCGGGGTTCGGAGCCATTGCTTTCCCCTCTTGGTGAAAATAACTCTTCCTTTTTCTAGTATAAAGTTTGATTTTGAGTTGACGGTTGACAGTTGACAGTTAACTGCTTAGATGTTGGAAGTGGAGACGCAAGATTTGCGCCTTAGAGGAGCTAGGAATAGGAAGAACTATTTTCATTGTTGGTTGTGGGATTTTATTGTGGCAGGTTGTCTTGAGCGTAGCAAATAGGTTGTGAGCCTACCGGTTTGGAGTATGCAGATCTTTTACCACATTTCCGATTTCTGCGATCGCGATCATATGGACATTCACCCCTTTCCCTTTCCCTTATTACTTAAACTCATCCATCTTGAGAACTGGAGTTTTTCCTATAGGAAATACCAAAAAATAAATTCCCCTGTAGGGGCACGGCACCCACAATATTCTTGCATTGCTCCCGTTCCCTGAATGATGCCGTGCCCACCTCACCCGATTGAATATTCATAAGCAAAAACTATGGTTTTCAAAGTAGAC
>JASJDS010000224.1 GCA_030065055.1 Calothrix sp. MO_192.B10 | reverse complement strand
CTTAATTTCTGGTAAAGGGCGATTTTTCCGCCAAGATATATGCCGCTAAACCAATAAACTGCTGATGAGGCTGGCAGATTTTTCCGGATTTGATGAAAGCGGTTGTCCGTTTTGAGTTGGGGTGATAATGCCCATCTCAAAACCCCGCTCAAACCTTCTTCCTTCTTCCTTCTTCCTTCTTCAATAATGCCAATTAGGATTAATCAAACTAGTCAGAATATGGTCTTCCCACTTACCATTAATTAATAAATAGTCCCTAGCATAGCCTTCTACCACAAAGCCTAGCCTTTTCAATAATTTACCACTGCGCTGATTATGGGGCATATAATTCCCCATAATTCGGTGCATATTTAGTTCTTGAAATACATAATCAATGGCGGCTCCTAGGGCTTCAGTCATATACCCTTTACCTTGTCTATTTTCTGCCAGACTATATCCAACAGTACAAAAATGGGCGGCTCCCCAGATAAAATTGCTAAAGTTGATAGAACCTATAATTGCACGGGGGTTTATCTGGGGGTAAATAAATAATTTGCATGACCTATAATGCATAAAATCTTGGAAATTTATCTCCAGTTGCTGTTGCCAAAATTCCTCAGTGAAAAAGTGATCGTGCCATTGGGGATAAAAGGGAGTGAGATAATGCTTATTGTCTGTATAATATTCCAGAATTGCAGGTATATCTTCCTGTTTGCCTAAGGATAATAGTAAGCGATCGCTTGTAATCAATGGTAACTCTAATGTCATTAGACGTAAATCAATTTCCTCAACATATCAAACAAGAACATCGTCAAATTTTGGTATGATTAGCTACATATATTTGATTACTGATAATTAACACCTGAAATGACTAGTTGTTAAGATACTCAATAATTTTATCTCGATCGCCAATAAAATCTTGATAAGCTGTTTTCATATCAATAGCACAAAGGGAGAACAGTACAGAAAAAGATTCTACTCCCACAACACTCCCGATCAAAATCTATTAAATAAGAACACAGATGTCAGTAGGAATACGCTACGATTGGCAAATAGAAGAAATACAGGCGATATACAACCTGCCATTGCTAGAGCTAGTTTATCAAGCTGCTAGCACCCATCGCCAATATCATAATCCCCAACAAATACAGGTTTGTAAGCTAATTTCCATTAAAACTGGTGCTTGTCCAGAAGATTGTAGCTACTGTGCCCAATCTTCTCGCTACAACACCGAAGTTAAACCCCAAGCACTGCTGGAGGGGGAAACTGTCTTGAATATTGCCCAGCAAGCTAAAGCCAATGGTATTAGTCGGGTGTGCATGGGCGCAGCTTGGCGGGAAGTCAGGGATAATTCCCAATTTGACCGAGTCCTAGATATGGTCAAAAATGTAACTGACATGGGGCTGGAGGTATGTTGCACTTTAGGAATGCTCACAGATTCCCAAGCCAAGAAACTAGAAGCAGCCGGACTTTATGCCTACAACCATAACTTAGATACTTCCCCGGAATACTATAGTACAATTATTACCACCAGAACCTATGGCGATCGCCTGAAAACAATTGACAATGTCAGACAAACCAACGTTACTGTCTGTTCTGGAGGCATTCTCGGTTTGGGTGAAAGTGTAGAAGATAGGGTATCAATGTTGCATACTCTGGCTAATTTAAGTCCCCATCCAGAATCCGTACCCATTAATATTCTGTCCCAAGTCGAAGGCACACCCCTAGAAAATCAGCCAGATGTACCCATCTGGGATGTTGTCAGGATGATTGCCACCGCCAGGATGATTATGCCTGGTTCTGATGTGCGTCTGAGTGCGGGAAGGGCAAGATTATCCCAAGTTGAGCAAGCTTTTTGCTTTATGGCAGGGGCAAACTCTATTTTTTCCAGCGATGATGGCAAAATGTTAACCGTGACTACTCCATGTCCGGGATATGATGCCGATAAAGAAATGTTAAATCTATTGGGGCTGGAAATGCGTCCTCCCTTTCAACATAATTCACAATTCATAATTCATAATTCATAATTGAGGCATGGTATGGGGTAAGGTGGGCATTGCCCACCTTACCCCATACCTTCTTTAGCTCACTACAGCAATTTAACGGCGCGTAAACCAAACAATAAACCAACAGCAATGCCAATAAACGAACCCAAGAAAATCAGGTAAGTAACTACGCCTAACATTTACGTTTCTCCACAATAGTTCATCATTTATATTGAATCATTATTAATTATTAATTTGTTATTTGTTATTTACTTGTGACAAAGCATAAAGATTTAACAATCACTGTCGATTTGCCATCAAATACCACTTCACACTACGATAAAATACACCCCGGAGGCTAGAAAAGTGTGTTGGCATGGCATCTGTAATCACAGTCAATTTACCGCAACAGTCCTATGAAATTACCATTGCACCAGGAAGTTTAAACAGACTGGGCGAATACATGGGGGATTTAAAACTGGGTCACAAAGTACTCCTAGTATCTAATCCTACTATTTTCCAACATTACGGGCAAAGAGCGATCGCTAGTTTGCAAGCTGCTGGTTTTGAGGTTGCCCATCACATCATTCCCCCTGGAGAACAGTACAAAACCCTCAGCTCTATCCAAAAAATCTACGATGCGGCTTTAGCAAATCGCCTAGAACGTTCCTCCACCATGTTAGCTTTGGGTGGTGGTGTAATTGGCGATATGACTGGTTTTGCCTCTGCCACCTGGCTGCGGGGCATCAACTTTGTCCAAGTTCCCACATCCCTACTAGCTATGGTAGATGCGGCAATTGGTGGTAAAACTGGAGTAAATCACCCCCAAGGAAAGAACTTAATTGGCGCATTCCATCAGCCAAGTTTGGTATTAATCGATCCCGATGTCTTGCAAACCTTACCTGTACGGGAGCTTCGTGGGGGGATGGCAGAGGTAATTAAATATGGTGTAATTTGGGATGCAGAATTATTTGTCCAGATGGAGAAAAGTAAAAATCTCAGTCAAGTACGCTACATCAAAGCCGAGTTAATGGATTTTATCTTAACCTGTTCCTGTCAAGCCAAAGCCGATGTGGTAAGCAAGGATGAGAAAGAAGCTGGATTGAGGGCAATTCTTAACTACGGTCATACTATCGGTCATGCTGTAGAAAGTTTAACTGGTTATACTCAGTTAATTCACGGTGAAGCAGTTGCCATTGGCATGGTAGCAGCAGGACAAATTGCTGTGCAGTTAGGAATGTGGCAGCTGGAAGATGCTCAAAGACAAGACGCACTAATTCAAAAAGCGGGTTTACCAACCAAATTACCTGCTGATTTAGATATTGATGCTATCGTTAATGCCTTGCAAACTGATAAAAAAGTGAAGGATGGTAAGGTGCGTTTTATCTTACCCACACAGATAGGTGCAGTGGAAATTACTGATAAAGTACCAGCAAATACTATTCGTCAGGTGTTGGCAGCAATGAGCAATTAAGAGGGAAGGAGTGAAGGAGTGAGGGAGTGAGGGAGTGAGGGAGGGAAGGAGGGAAGGAGGAAAGGATTAAATGCTAACAACTAACAACTAACAACTAACAACTAACAACTAACAACTAACAACTAACAACTAACAACTAACAACTAACAACTAACAACTAACAACTATTTTCTAGGCAGACAGCAGCTGATTAACATAATTCCCAATGACAATTTTTTGCTGTGTGGGAGTAAGGCATTTGTCCTGAATCAAAGAATCAAGACTAACCCCATTAACCAGAGCTAACAAAGCATTGGCTTCTATTTCAGGTTCTACATCGGCTCGAATTAATTCAGCTGATTGTAGTTTCCTCAATTCCTGAATAATCACCTCACGCAGTTGAGCCGCACATCGTTGATGTTCAGCCATCAAAGACTCTCGTCCAATGGCATACCCTAAAAAAGCCACCCAAACTTTGAGAATATCTCGCCTTTCGTTGTCTAATGGCAAAAATGCAAATAACATTTCCACCAATCGCTCAACCCCTGACATTTTCTCTATTGCAACTTCCATCCCAGTTTGCAGGCGTTGAGTTACTTGATTCAAGGCAAACAGAATTAACTCCTGCTTATCTCGAAAGTGGTGAGTCACAACTCCTGTAGTACAACCCAACTCTTGAGCGATCGCTCGCATACTGGTACGATCTAATCCATCTCGGACAATAACTCGCCATGCAGCTTCAGCAACTTCAAGGCGACGGAGGTTTTGAGATGTAGCCATAAAAACAATTTTAGATTTTGAATTAGAAATTTCCTGCATTCTCAGGAATTGCTCCTTATGGGGAGGATAGTCCCTATTGACAGATTATCATAACAGTTATTATCTTAATAACATAACAACTGTTATGAGGTGAGTGTGATGGAAGGTAACTGGACTTATTCCTCTCCTGGCTCCGGTATGAAAGGTTTGCTAGATCGCATTACTGGGCCAGGAGCTACGCCAGCAGAATTAATGTTGCAATTTTTACCAGCTTTGGGAGGAGCGATCGCAGCACCAATTTACGCCTTGACCCTCCCTGTACATTGGACTCCCTGGCAATTAGGACTCATTGCTCTGTTTGGGTTTGATTTAGTGGGGGGTGTGCTTACCAATGCCACCTCTGCTGCAAAACGTTGGTATCATCGACCGGGACAGGGTTGGCAGCAACACTTAGGGTTTGTATCTATCCATATTATTCATGTCTTGCTAGTAGCATGGCTATTTCGTGGGGGAGATTGGGGGTTTTTTCTGGGGATATCAAGTTACCTGTTAGGTGCATCAGTCTTAATATTGGGTTCTCCCCTATACCTCCAGCGTCCCGTAGCACTGGGATTTTACGGATTAGTATTATTGGGCGATCGCTATTTATTTTCCCCAACCCTGGGTTTGGAATGGTTTTTGCCTTTGTTTTTTCTCAAAATCTTAGTCAGTCATCTGCTTCGAGAATTTCCCTATCATCCCGAAGAAGGGCAGTGAACTACCTACACCGACCTGACGGTACGGTGTAGGCTTCCCAATTCATCGGGGATTGCCTCAGTTTTCATGGATTTTTTACGTCCTGAAGACTTTGGTCTTACATCCCCTCGGTGGGCAGAAGAGCTAGTTCCTAACTCTCTTACGAGTATCTCCTCCGGAGAGGCTACGCCAACGCCAGTTACTTCACTTGGGGAGACCCCAAGACCGTACTGGCTCACCAAAAGTCGCAATCCCTCATTTCTGATGTTTATTGCAGCATTAATGTCTCTATCATGGTGTTTCTGGCAGTGTGGACAATCTACAAACCTTACACCCAATGAATCGTATCCATTTTGCAACATTGGGATTGGTAGCAGTGTCTCGTTACAAAGTTGAGATGATGGAAAAAAACGACCTATTTCTATATAGGTATGACCAAATTTTTCAGCTTTGTATTTAAGCATGGTTAGAAACATTCCCCAACCTTGGTCACTAATAGCTTTTGCAAGGTTAGGATTTTTAACCATGTTCTTAACTGCCAAATCTTCTACACAAATAACTTGGTTTTCGTATGCTCGGACAGCGAGATAGCTTGTGTAGAAAGTCTTCTCTTACTCTAGCTATTTTGCTAGATATTTTTGCAACTAAACGTTTAGCTTTACGACATTTGTTTGAATTTTTATCTGTCTTTCTAGCTAGTTTTTTCTGTTTCCGTTTTCTATTCTTTTCTAAAGAAGCTAATTGTTTTTTCGGAAGGTCATACTTTGAACCAACGGACGTTATAGCAAAGTTTTTCAACCCTAAATCAACCCCAATAGCGTCTCTAATCGCAACCACTGGATTATCAACTTGGTTGAAAATAATAGATGCGTAGTATCTACCGTCTGTATTTCTTGATATTGTTACAGTCGTGAATTTTGCATCGGGTAGTTCTTTGTGAAACACGGTTTTCATTAACCCCAAACTACCGGGAAACTTAATTACAGAATCTTGTGGTAGTAATTTGACATTTTGGGGGTATTGAATCGATTGTTTACCATGTTTAGATTTAAAGTTAGGAAATTTAGCACGACCTTCAAAGAAGTTGACAAACGCGCTTGAAAGATTGAATGTGACTCGCTGCAATACTTGACTATATGCAAGCCCCAACCATTCATATTCTTTCTTTAAACTAGGGAGCAACTTATCCATTGCTGCTTTAGAAAGACCTTTTCCTGTTTCTTTATAGGTTGTAGTTGTGGCATTAAGCATATAATTCCACAGCCAACGGGCATTACCAAAACATTGAGCTAGATACCCTTGTTGCTCATCTGTAGGATAAATTCTAACTTTAATTGCTCTATACATGGTGAGACCACTTGGCGGTGTCGGTTTCCGTCCCGCCAAAGTGGCGCTCGCATAGCGTGCGCGGAGCGCGTAACCCGGAGGGCATCGACCTTACCTTGTTTGTATGTTCATGGTAACATATATTTTCAATCAGCAACGCCGAAAAATCAAGGTTTTAGCCCACCTAATCGTGGGCTTTGTTTGTGTAGCTCCAGGCTGAGAGCTGAAAGCGGTTGGAGTTTGAAAACAGTCCCTAGCCGCTCGCCTACATCCATCGTCTAAAGCACATATGTATTGTTACCTTCTGATAAAAATCAATAGTCAAAATTTTCACCTGGTAAGGCGGGAGTGGTTTTTGGCGATCGCCGAAACTGGGTTGCTTGTTCGTAAGCGTAAGCAAATCCTAGTAAGGTTGGCTCACTGTAAGGAGAACCAAAGAATGATAGTCCTACGGGTATTCCCTGTTGAGTAAAGCCCATAGGCACAGAAATTTCTGGAAAACCAGTAGCATTGGCTAAGTATCCCGGTATGTAGGGGTCATTTACCGCACATTTGTAGGTCGGATCTTTCTTGGTGTGCAGAGAGCTGGCGGGACAAGTCATGGTGGGAAAAATCATTGCGTCGAGATTTTTCGCCTTCATAGTAGATAAAATCTGTTGGCGAATCTTGGGAAACTCGAATTGGATGATGTAGAGATATTCGAGATCGGCCAGTCCTGTGTGTTTTAAAGAATTTTTAAAACTCTGTATTCGTCCGGGATTGACAGGCAGTTTTGAATTGACAAGTTGATTAGACAAGCTCAGGGAGACCATTTCCTCCAAACTATTGGGAAATGGGGGTTGGAGAGTTTTCAGGTAATTCTCTATTTGCGGTTCAAACTCCGCCTCTGTCACCCCTTTCATCAAAGGCCAGAGATTTTCCAATTTGGGGGGTAAGTCCACCTGCTCCACCGTTGCCCCTAATTTCCTCATCTGAGCAACCGCCGCCTTTGTCAAGGCATCTAGCTCCGGGTTTCCTCCTCGAAAATCGATAATTAACCCAATTCGCTTGCCTTTGAGGGAATTTTTATCTAGAAACTTGGTGTAATCTCGGTAGGACTTACCCTTGCTTTCCAGGGTGCGGTGGTCATTAGGATCGACTCCTGCCATAATCCCAAGGCCGATCGCCATATCTCTTACCGTCCGTGCCATGGGACCTGCCGAATCAAAGGAGAGGGTAAGGGGGACAATGCCATCCCGACTCACCAAACCCTGGGTTGGCTTGATGCCGACAATACCATTCACCGATGCCGGACTGCGAATCGAGCCAAAGGTATCTGTTCCCGTGGCTAACATGGCAAAATTAGCTGCGATCGCTGCTCCACTGCCCCCACTAGAACCAGAAGGGTTGCGGGTCAATTTGTAGGGGTTAAGGGTCAGTCCTCCTAGAGAACTGTAACCGAGCCAGCCATTGGATTCGGCAAATTCACTCAGGTTAGCTTTGGCAAGGATAATGGCTCCCGCCTTGCGTAGCTTTTGCACCGTAAAAGCGTCATCGGCAGGTAAAGAACCCTTCAAGAGGGCGGAACCGGCTGTGGTGGGCAAGTCGGCAGTATCGTAGTTATCTTTTAAAATGATCGGAATCCCATGTAGGGGACTGCGCGGACCCTTCTGCTTACGTTCTTTGTCCAGTTCTCTAGCTCTGGTAATGGCATTGGGATTAATGGAGATAATAGCATTAATTTTCGGACCCCGATTTTCGTAGGCTTGAATGCGATTTAGATATAGTTGCACTAATTTTTCCGAAGTGAGTGCCCCGCGATCAAAAGCTTGGTTAATATCCGCGATCGTTGCTTCCCTGAGGCGAAAGGTTTCAGCCACTGCTACTAGGGGGAAAGCACTCAGGCTGAAAGTAGAGACATAGGTGAGTACTTGTCTGGCAATTTGAGAGAAAGAAAGGTGTTTTTTCATGGGCAATCAAATAGGATTGTTATAAATTTACCTCTCTTCGGGAGAATTTTAAATTTTGTTCGCGCAGCGTTTCCAGAGAAATCTTTTCAATTCCCCCTTGTGGGCCTGCTTTTAAGCTGAAAGGAGATTGCCAAAAACTGCTCGTAATAGGATCTGCAAAAATCTTGCTCCCAACCCCTTGACATTTTATCTACCTACTAGTAGATTATAAATATGAAAACAACCGATACTCGAACTCAAATTCTGGACACAGCTCAAGAACTGATTCAGAAAGTCGGATTAAATGCCATGAGCTATGCTGACATCAGCGCTGCTGTAGGTATTCGGAAAGCTAGCATCCACTACCATTTCCCCACAAAGGATAATTTGGTAGCAGCCTTGTTAGACAGACACAGTCCTTGCTTCTTTCGGTTTTGTGATGCAATCCTGGATTCTCCTGAATCCCCAGAAGTTAAATTACGCCACTACTGCGGGCTATTTGAAGCTACTCTCAGTAGTGGCAAGCAAGACAAAGCCTGCCTGTATGGAATGCTGGGAGCAGAGATGAAAACCTTAAATTCTCCCCTCATTTCACAAGTAGTTCAATTCTACCGGGATAACCAAACTCGGTTAGTACAACTACTTCAACAAGGGAGAGAAACTGGAGACTTTAAGTTTCCTGGGAATGTGGAATCAATGGCTATGGTAATTTTCTCCATGCTAGAAGGAGGACTACTAATTACCCGCGCAGATGGGGGTGTGGCTCAGTTTAGAGAGATGGTTGAGCAATTGATACAAGTTGTCAAAGGATAATTTTTTTATCCGATAAACTACCTACTAGTAGATAACTAACCAGGAGAACAATCATGGAATTTAACAATCGGGTGGTTTTGGTTACTGGAGGCGGAACAGGTATTGGTAAGAATTTTGGATTTTGAGGACAGTGTGGTCTTGGGGGTTTCCCCCATGAACAACTGTCCGGGATTGACGAGAGAACCCCTAAAGGGTTCGTTAGTTACTTCAAGTCGGGGAACCCGCCCAACGTACTAACTCACCGCGACGACGACAGTCGCTCTGGGTAGCGCGAGTCAAGCAGTCTGAGTATATTAATTTACTTAGTATTTATTTAATCAGGAGGAGACAATTATGGCTAGACAATTTACCAACATTGCTTTTACCGACGGAGTGAAAGAAGCACAACATCGCTACGGTTCCCGCTCAATTTACGAAAATTTTCTCAAGCGGGGGGTATCTGAAGACATCTTGACTGCCAAAGAAACAGATTTCATTGCTGCACAGGATAGTTTTTACATGGGAACAGTAAGTAGTAATGGTTGGCCATATGTGCAGTTTCGTGGAGGACCAAAGGGCTTTTTGCGAGTTTTGGATGAGAAAACCCTGGGATTTGTGGACTTTAAAGGTAACTTGCAATACTTGAGTGTTGGAAACTTGTCGGAAAATGACCGCGTTTTTCTCTTTCTGATGGACTATCCCAATCGGCGGAGATTGAAAATTTGGGGACGGGCTCAAGTTATAGACGATAACCCAGAATTGATGGAGCAATTAGCCGATACTGACTACTATGCAGAACGGGAAAAGGTGATTCTGATTAAAGTAGAAGCATTTGACTGGAATTGCCCTCAACATATCCCCATTCGCTATTCAGAAACAGAAGTAAATGAAATGATGGCTCCCCTAACTGCTCGCATTCAGGAGTTAGAAAGCAAGCTAGCTGAACTTTCCCACTGAATCTTGCATAAATGTGGGATGAATTCAGATTTTTAGCCCACGAATATCGATTTATCAATTCTCTGCGCCTCTGCGCCTCTGCGTGAGACAACACCTAGGAATTAAATACCAAGGAGATTATAACCATGACTAATACAATACTGCACAAAACAATCGAAATTGATGGTTTAGATATTTTCTACCGGGAAGCTGGAGACAAGAATAACCCGACAATCTTGTTACTACATGGTTTTCCCACTTCCTCTCATATGTTCCGCAACCTCATTCCAGCACTAGCAAATGAATTTCACCTGGTTGCACCAGATTACCCCGGTTTTGGTGCAAGTTCTATGCCCCATGTAAATGAATTTGAGTATAGTTTTGACAAATTAGGGGAGGTAATCGAGAAGTTTGTTCACCAACTAGACTTGCAGAAATATTTCCTCTACCTCATGGACTATGGCGCACCAGTAGGTTATCGTTTGGCGAGTAAATATCCTGATAGGGTGTTAGGGCTAATTGTCCAGAATGGTAATGCCTATGAGGAAGGTTTGCGGGAGTTTTGGAATCCGATTAGGGCATATTGGCAGGACAAGACACCAGAAAATGCCAAAGTTCTCGCGGATAACTTCTTAACCCTAACAGCGACAAAATGGCAATATACCAACGGTGTCCGCAATTTAGAAACAATTTCCCCGGATAACTGGTTCCACGATCAATATTTACTCGATCGCACTGGGAATAAAGAAATCCAACTAGAATTATTTTACAGCTATAGTACCAATCCTCCTTTATATCCCCAATGGCAAGAATATTTCCGCAATTATCAACCGCCAACCCTGGTGGTTTGGGGTAAAGGGGATTATATTTTTCCTGAAGAAGGAGCACATCCATACAAGCGGGATCTGAATAATATCGAGTTCCACATCCTAGATACTGGTCATTTTGCCCTTGAGGAAGAACTAGATTTTATCACTGCACGGATTCGAGAGTTCATTCGTCGGAGTGTAGCTGAATGATACCATTTTTGATTTTGGATTTTGGATTTTGGATTAGGAAATCATCTCTTGGGTTATGAGGTGAAATTGGAACAGATTATCCTCACCAAGGTAGAAGCATCTTAACTTAAATTACCCCGAATATATCTACAGAAATTGAAATTAGTTTTTGAGGGAACCACTGTGATTGATCTTTACACCTTTACTACTCCCAACGGACGCAAACCAGCCATCATGCTGGAGGAAGTAGGACTTCCTTACACCTTACACAAGGTTGATATCAACAAGGGAGAGCAGTTTACCCCTGAATTTATTGCCATTAATCCTAACAGTAAAATCCCAGCAATAATTGACCAAGAAACGGGGATAACAGTGTTTGAGTCGGGAGCAATGTTGATGTACTTGGCAGAAAAGACGGGTCAATTATTACCTAATAATACCAGCGATCGCTTTCGGGCGATCGAGTGGTTAATGTTCCAAATGGCAAATGTGGGTCCAATGTTCGGTCAATTAAATCATTTTAGAAACTCAGCACCGGAAAAAATCCCCTATGCAATTAATCGCTACGAAAAGGAAGTAGTAAGGCTATTGGGGGTTTTAGAAGGGCAGTTAAAAGAGCAGGAGTATATTGCTGGTGACTACTCCATTGCTGATATTGCTACATACCCTTGGGTAGCTATTTACCCTTACTTAGGAGTTGCTTTAGATGAATATACCCATGTGAAACGCTGGGTAGCAACTATGGAACAGCGTCCGGCAGTACAAGCGGGAATGGCTTTGAAAGGACTTTAAAGATATTAGGACTGACGCACTCGTTATGAGAAATCAACCGCTAGCCCTTACAGGGCGGCTGCGCCAACGCGGAAGTCAAAAGTCAGGTATTTGGGATTGCTTCCTTGCGTCGCAATGACTACTCTTATACCCCCAAAAATTACTGATTAAAAAACCGCTCCAGGCGCAGAGAACACAGAGGATAGAGGGGTTTAGTAGACATGTAATCTTACACCACCGAATGGAGTATACTTACGTTTTCCATGCGTAAGTCCTGGATATGTGAAGTACCTACACTGACCTTCGGTACAGTATAGGCTTCCCGTCTCATCCGCCGTTGCCACGTTAGGGACAAAGTTCGGGACTTAACCCGATGATGGTCTTACACAACGTCTCTGGTCTTGCGACCTTTATCCCCTC
>JASJDS010000044.1 GCA_030065055.1 Calothrix sp. MO_192.B10 | reverse complement strand
AGTAACCTTTACAATGTCAATGGTACTCTCTACTTCACTGCCAATGATGGTACTAATGGTATAGAACTTTGGAAGAGTGATGGTACTACCGATGGGACGGTTCAGCTAGAAATTTATCCTGGTGCTAATAGCTCTGGTGTTAGTAACTTTATCAATGTTGGTAGTGTTCTCTATTTTACAGCTAATAATGCTACTAATGGCATAGAATTATGGCGAATTAACCCCACCACCGGCAATCCTGAAGTTATAGATATTAATTCTGATAGCGGTAGTTCTTCGCCCAGTAATTTAACCAATGTCAACGGTATACTTTACTTCCAGGCCTATGACCCAACTAATGGTTATGAACTGTGGAAGATTGATGCTAGTGGTACTCCCACACGGATAGATTTAGGTAGCGGTGGTTCATCTCCGGCTAATTTAACCGATATCAATGGCACACTCTACTTCACAGCATATGGATACAATGATAGTAATTATCTGGGTTATGAGTTATGGAAGATTGACTCCGCTACCGGGACTCCTAACGTTATCGATATTGTCTCTGGTAGGGGTAGTTCTTCTCCCACCAATTTGACGAATGCCAATGGTACGCTCTATTTTACAGCAAATGGCTATGATGGCGAAACCTATACTGGTAGAGAGCTATGGAAGCTAGATCCAACTACGGGCAGTCCAGTTTTCCTCAAAGATATTCGAGTTGGTAGCGGTAATTCTAATCCGGGTAATCTCACTTACAGCAATGGTAAACTTTACTTCACTGCGGATGACCTAACTCACGGTGTTGAGCTTTGGGTTGTTGATGTTGATGCTATCAACATTGTGAGTAATATTACCAAAGCAGCGGATGAAGATGAAGTTATTACTTTTACAGCTACAGACTTTGCCAATGCCTTCACTAGCAGCAGTGGTTCACCCCTAGCCACTGTCAAAATTCTCCTTTTACCTAGTAATGGTGTATTAAAGCTTGGGGATAATCTCGTCACCGCAGATCAAGAAATTTCCTTAGGGGATCTTGAAAACTTGACCTTTGTCCCCAATGACAATTTTAATGGTACTGCTGGGTTTACTTGGAATGGTTCTGATGGTACAGCTTACGCAGATGATCCCTCAACTGTCTCCTTCACTATTAACTCGGTGAATGATGAGCCAACATTGGTAAATCCCATTCCAAATGTCAATATTTACAGCAATCGTTCTTCTAACTATACAATTTCAGCCAGCGCCTTCCAAGATGTAGATTTGGGTGACTTTCTCACATATTCTGCAACCTTGGCTGATGGTAGTCCCTTACCCAGTTGGTTAACTTTTAATGATAGAACTTTTAGTGGTACACCCTCCATTGAGAGTGCTGGGCAATATGAAATTAAGGTTACAGCAACGGATCAAAATAATGCCTCAGTTAGCGATACCTTTGTTATAAATGTTATCAATCGCGCCCCCTACTCTATTTTTATCAGTAATAACACTGTTGCAGAAAATAGTGCTGATAATACTTTAATTGGTACTCTCAGTTCCGCTGATTTTAATACTAACGATACCCACACTTATACCCTGCTGAATGATGCTGATGGACGCTTTGCCTTAGATGGGAATCAGATAGTTGTTGCTAATGGTGGACTGCTAGATTACGAAACCAATACTCAACACATTATTCGGGTACAAACAACTGATAGCAGTGGTTTATCCTACGAACGAAATATTACAATTAATATCTCTAATGTTGATGATGCTTTAGCTGGTGTTTTATCTTTTACTGCATCAACCTATAGCGTAAATGAAGATGGAACACCGGTTGCTGCTGTCACTATTCAACGCACTAATGGTAGCGAAGGATTTGTGGGAGTAAATATCCAACTTAGCAATGATACAGCAACCTATCCTAATGATTATAGTGCGGAATCTATTCCAGTTCTTTTTGCGAATGGGGAGACTACTAAAACAATTACAATTCCCATTGTTGACGACACCATTTATGAAGGTGATGAAACACTCAATCTAACCCTAAATAGTCCTACAGGTGGCGCAACATTAGGCACTCAAACAACTGCCAGTTTAACAATTATTGAGAATGAAAAGCCAGGGACAATTGCCTTTGAGAATACAAGTTTTAGTGTCAAAGAAGATGGAACACCAATTACAGGGGTTTCATTAATTCGCACAAATGGTAGTGATGGAGAGGTTAGTGTTACTGTTTCTCTCAGTGGTGGGATATTAGGAGAAGACTATAGCCAAGAGTCTGTTACTGTCAATTTTGCTGATGGGGAAACGAGCAAAGTTATTAATATTCCCCTGATTGATGACGAAATTATAGAAGTTGATAAAACGATAAATTTAACCTTGAGTAATCCCAGCAATGGGGCTACTTTAGGAACTCAAACCAGTGCTAATTTAACTATTGTTGATGATGACAATCCGGGAATATTAACTTTTAGCCAAGGTAACTACACCGTTAATGAAGACATGGGAACGGTGACAATTACCATCAACCGCACTGAGGGAAGTGAAGGAGAAGTTAATACCACAGTTGTGTTAACCGATGATAGTGCTTCCTCACCCGATGACTATACCAATAATTCCCCCATCCCCGTTACCTTTATAGATGGACAAACCCAAGCAACTGTTGATATCCCCATTGTTGATGACAGTTTGTTTGAAGACACCCACAGCTTTAACCTTGCACTCACCCCACCAACTAATGGTGCAACCTTGGGGAATAATGGAACAGCAACGGTAACAATTTTGGACGATGATGCAGTTCCTGGGGTATTGGAATTTAGCCAGACTAACTTTAGCGTTAATGAAAACGGAGAAGCCATTGCTGCTGTCACCATCAACCGTACCGGAGGTAGCGATGGTGCAGTTAGCGTTCGGGTAACTCCCAGCAATGGAACTGCAACTGCTGGAAGTGACTATGTAAATAACCCCATTACCGTTAATTTTGCGGATGGAGAAACCAGCAAAACTGTAAACATTCCCATTGTTGATGATGCCATCTTAGAAACTGATGAAACCATCAACCTTTCCCTGAGTAATCCTACTGGTGGTGTGAGTATTGGAGAACAAAATACAACAGTTCTCACCATCATTGACAATGACTTTAAACCTGAATTAACTGTTGATATTGCGGCTAATTCTGTTAATGAAAGCGACGGGACTGTTACAGCAACCATTACCCGTAATACTCCTACTGATACCGCTTTAGAAGTATCTCTGGCAAGTAGTGATAACAGCGAAATCACAACTCCAGCAACAGTAACAATTCCTGTAGGAGAATCTTCCGTTACCGTTGATTTAACCATTGTTGATGATACCTTAATTGACACAGTTCAAAATGTCACTTTAATTGCTACAGCACCAGGATTTATTAGTGATGCAGATGAAATTTCTGTAATTAACAATGATACGGTTAATTTAACTCTTAATCTCAATCAAACAGAAATCTCTGAAAACGGAGGGATTGCGACTGCAACCATTACCCGTGATGTAATTGCAAATCGTCCTTTGACAGTACAACTTACTGGTAGTGATGGGGTTATTCTCCCGGATACGGTTACTATTGCAGCAAATCAAGCATCTGCTACCTTTGAAGTTGAAGCAATTGATAATGGGGATTTAAACGGAAATCAAACTATCGCTATTACCGCCACACCCCTGTATGAAGAAACAAGTATTGCAATTAGTAATAAAGCAGTCACAACTACCTTAGATATCATCGACGATGAAAGTCCCAGTTTAACGGTAGAAATTGACCGTAGTATTATTGCAGAAACGGGAACTGCAACTGCAACCATTACCCGCAATACAGACACCACAGAAGCATTAACTGTTAATTTAACCTCCAGCGACACCACCGAAGCAACTGTACCTGCAACCGTTACCATTGAAGCTGGGGAAACCTCTGTTACAGCTATTATTACTGGGGTAAGTGACGGGGTGAGTGATGGAAGTCAACCCGTTACTATTAGCGCGTCAGCAACAGGGTTAAATAGTGGAGAAGTCACCCTAGATGTTAGTGATATTGAAGTTCCTGATTTAACCATTACCCAGTTAAATGCAGACTCTCCTGCTTATACAGGACAGCAAGCACAGTTTACTTATAAAGTAGAAAATCAAGGATTACAAAATCTTTCAGGAACTTGGACAGATAGGGTTTATCTTTCTACCGATAATAAACTGGATGCAAACGATGAACTGTTAACCGAATTTGAAATTACTGCGGATATTCAAGTCGGACAATTTTACGAACGTAATGTCAGTTATTTCAATCCCCAAACCCCTGGAGAATATTATCTCATTGCTACCACGGATGCAGATAGTCAAATTGATGAAGGAACTGGATTAGGAGAAAATAATAACACTGTTATCAATCCCTTTACCGTTGTTCCTGCTTACAGTGCAGAAGTTTCTACCAGTACAGAAGTAGGAATAGCAGGGGAAAGCATTATTCTCGAAGGGTTTGCACGCAGTAATGAAGATAATTCCCCCATTCCCTTTGAATTTGTCACCATTGAGATTGAGAATAATGGGTTTACCCGTGAATTAAGTGGGTTTACTGATGGGGATGGTAACTTTTTCCGTTCCTTCACTCCCTTACCAGGAGAAGGGGGAACCTTTAATATTCGTGCATCCTTCCCTGATAATGCTGGGGAAGATGTGGGTTATGAAGACAGTTTTACGGTTTTAGGGACAAGGTTAGATAGTAATCAAGCGAATCATAAAATTATTGCCGATACTCCTTTTACAGCATCAGTAGGGTTAGAAAACCTCACAGATACGGCGTTAACAGGATTTACTTACGATGTCACCAGCTTACCTGATAATTGGGATGTGCAGGTTAATTTACCTACAGATTTAGCTGGGGATAGTACTAATACTATTAGCTACACTATTACCGCTCCCAATGATTCTTTAATTACTCGGGATACTTTTAATATCAACCTCACCAGTGCAGAAGGTGTTACCGCTAGTTTACCCGTTTCAGTTAATTTAGAGCGCATTGTCCCCCGTTTAGTAGCGGATACCAGTCAAATTACTAGTGGGATGTTACGGGGAGAGCAAACCTTTGTGGAAGTTGAGTTAACTAACCAAGGGGGTGCAGTTGCTAATGATATTCAAGTTTTGTTACCCGATGCACCTTGGTTAAGTTTAGCCACCGCAGACACCATTGAATCTTTAGCACCGGGAGAGTCAACTAATGTTACCTTATCGTTAACTCCTGATAGTAATTTAGCGTTAACTGAATATACGGGTAATATTGTCTTTGATGCAGCAGGAAATGATGGAGATTTATCCCTTGGGTTTAATTTCCGTGCAGTGAGCGAAGCAACAGGGAATTTATCGGTTAATGTTGTTGATGAATTATTCTACTTTGCTGAAGGTTCACCCAAATTAAGCGATGCAACAGTTGTTTTACGGGACTACTTTACTCAAGAAGAAGTAGCAAGAGTGACCACTGATGAGACGGGAATGGTCAATTTTGAGGGGTTAAACGAAGGATACTATACCTTAGAAGTCAGAGCAGAGGATCATGATACTTTCCGTCAAACCGTTCAAATCGGTGCAGGGGAAACGGAAACTATTGAATCATTTTTATCGAAGGAAACGGTTAAATATACTTGGACTGTTACAGAAACCGAAATTCAAGATCAATATGATATTCAAGTAGAAAGCGTCTTTGAAACTGATGTTCCGATTCCTACAGTTACAATTGATAATCCAGTGATAGACCTAGCAGAACTCACTGTAGTGGGACAGGTGATGCAGGTTGAGATGACTTTCACCAATCATGGGTTAATTGCTGCTAAGGATCTGAGTCTTTTCTTTGAAGAACATCCCTTCTACACCGTTGAACCTCTAATTAATAATATTGATTCTTTAGAGGCGAAAAGTTCAATTACAGTTCCCATCCGCATTACCCTGACTGGTAATTTTGATACCTTAGACACCAGCAGTGGCGAACTTTCAACTTCTAGCGGTTCTATTATTCCATGTATTCTTAATGGTTTGATGTATTTTGCCTATCTTTGTGGAAGCCAAGATATTATCAAAACAAAAAACTTCGTAGCTAAGAATGCAATAGGTAATTGTGGGGGCTTACCTGATATTGGGATACCTTCAGATGATTTGCCTAGAAGTGATAATAATAATGGTGACGGTGATCCGCCTCCGCCTCCGCCCCGTCATACTCCTATAGTATATAATGTTGATTCATTGTGTCCCGGTCCAGTTACTTCTTCTACATCTACAGACTCCCTAACAGAAGAAATTCACTCAGCAAACGCAGATAATTCTGTTTGTGCTTCAGTCCGCATTAGTATTGACCAAGATGCGGTAATGACTCGTTCTGCTTTCCTGGGAACTTTGGAAATAGAAAATGGACATGATGACATCAGTTTAGAAGATATTTCTGTTATTCTCGAAATCCGTGATGAAAATGGCAATATTGTAGATCCAGCACTATTTGGTATTGAAAATCCTGTACTTAACGGCTTAAATGCGGTTGATGGAACAGGCTTTCTAGGTGCAGATTCCACAGGTTCAGCAGAGTGGACAATTATCCCCACTGGAAATGCAGCCCCCAATACACCTACAGTCTACTCTATAGGTGGTAGCCTTAGCTATACAGAAAACGAACAACTGGTAACAGTTCCCCTCCTTTCAACCTCAATAACCGTTAACCCACAAGCAGAATTAACAGTAGACTATTTCCATCAAAGAGACGTATTCGGAGATGATCCCTTCACAGATGCCACAGAAGTATCTGAACCCTTCTCCTTAGCCGTATTAGTCCAGAATAATGGTTTTGGTGATGCCAGAAACCTGAGTATAACCTCAGCACAACCCGAAATTGTTGATAATGAAAAAGGGTTATTAATTGATTTTGACATTATTGGTTCACAAATTAATGGTGAAGGAATCGAACCCACTTTAAAAGTAGATTTTGGTAATATTGAAGCTGGAGGAACTGCGGTTGGAGAATGGCTCTTTAAATCCAGTTTACAAGGTAAATTCATTGATTATGAAGCGACCTTTGAACACGTTAATAATTTAGGAAATCCTGAACTTTCTCTCATAAAAGAAGTCAACATTCACGAATTAATCCACATAGTCCAAGCAGATGGTGATGGACTTTCAGACTTCTTAGTTAATGATATTGAAGACGACAACTTTTACCCCGATACTCTTTACTTTACTAATGGTAGTACCGCTCCCGTTACTGCAATTGATGAAGTAACAGTTGACGCACCTGTTAACATCTTTGATTTAGAAGCTAATATTACCCTTGCTGCTACCACAGGTTGGAATTATATTGTCCTTGATGACCCCGCAAATGGACAATTTCAAATTGATAAAATTGTTAGCTCCGATGGTACAGAAATTAACCCCGAAAATATCTGGCGCACTGACAGAACATTCCCCGCCACCGGACGACCAATTTATGAAAATAAATTACATTTCCTTGATTTTGACAGCACTGGTAACTACACCATAATTTACGACAGCAATGATAATGCACCGCCACAAGTTCGAGAAATCATTGATGTTGAACCCAATCCCCGCGATATTCCCGTTGAGAGCTTAACCGTTGTCTTTACCGAAGCAATTCGCGCTAATACCTTTGACTATCAAGACTTAAGCTTAACCCTGGATGGTGGTAATAATTTAATTACCAATGGGGTCACAATTAGCCAAATTGACCCGATTACCTTCCAAATCAATAATTTAACCGGAATCACCGGCAATATTGGACAATATCAACTCAGCGTTGATGCGACTGGAATTGAAGACTTAGCAGGAAATGCAGGTGCAGGAAGCGTTAACGAAAATTGGTTATTTACAGGGGAAAGACCCACAGTAGAATCTATAGAAGGGTTTACCAGCAATTTACTAACTACTCCCATTGACACCTTTAATGTCACCTTCACCGAAATCATTAATCCTGCTAGTTTCGACTACACAGATATCACCTTAACCCGCAATGAAGGGGGTAACTTAGTCAATGACAGCATTGTTATTACCCAAATCAACGGAACTACTTACAGTGTCAGCAACCTGACTCAATTTACCAATGTTGAAGGGGATTATGAATTATTAGTCACCGCTAACAACATTCAAGACACTGATAATAATAACGGAATTGGCGGTAAAGGCTTTACCTGGGTACTTGATAACACCGCCCCCACCTTAACCAATATAGATGACGTTACCAGTCCCAGAAATACCGCCATATCTAGTATCGAAGTCAGTTTTGACCAAGCAATTAACCCCGAAACCTTTGACTATCAAGACATTACCTTTACCTTGACACAAGAGGGCGCAAGCATTGCGCCCCTACAGGTGGATGATGTCACCATTGAAAAACGCAACGAAACTACCTACACCATCAAAGGGTTAACCTTCCTGCAAGATACCGAAGGAGAATACACCTTAACCGTTAACGGTGCAGGAATTGAAGATAACGCCGGAAATGCTACTACCAACAGCCTCAGCAGCAATTGGGAACTGGATTTAACACCTCCTCTGTTAGCCACCAATATCCAAGTTAGTGCAACCCCCATTACCACTAGTGATTTAACTCCAGCTTCCGCCACTTTTGCAACCCTCAACCAATACGGACAATATCGGGTAAATAGCCAAAACATCACTATTACAGGGGACTTACCTGAAGAAAACCTACAAGTTTACTTCAAAGATGTCACCACCGGGGAAAACTTAGGTCAAGCAACGGTTACAGGAACTAGCTTTACAGGAGATATTCAACTATCTGGCGCAGGTTCTCGTACCGTAGAATTGAGTATTGAGGATCGAGCAGGAAATAGCACTACCGGAACCGTTGATATCTTTGCTGATGTTACCCAACCGGTTATTCTCGAATTCCTCAACGTTCCCCAAACCTCTACTTCAGATCCCGTTAACAGTATTGATGTCCGCTTCTCCGAACAAATTGACCTCACAACTTTTGATAAAAGCGATATCACCTTCACCCGCGACGGTGAAACCCTAACCCTCTCCGATACTGTCACCATTGAATACCTCTCCGGTACAACTTATCGGATTAGTGGTTTAGAATCCTTAACTAATACTCCCGGAACCTACAGCTTCCAAGTTGATGCAACCACCATCCAAGATAACGCTGGAAATAACGGTACTGAAGCAAAATCCGCCACATTTAATATTGCTGCACCCGCAACTCCCGGCGTAAGCATTACCCAAACAGGAGGTACTACCAACGTCACAGAAGGAGGTGCTACCGATACCTATAATATAGTCCTCGACACCCAACCCACATCTACAGTTACCATTACTCTAAACCTTGGTAACCAAATTACCGCCAACACCACCACCCTTACCTTCGACGACACCAATTGGAATCAACCCCAAACCATCACCGTCTCTGCAATTAACGACACCACCCCCGAAGGTACTCAAACCAACACCATCAGCCATAGCATCAGCAGCGACGACACAGACTACAACAACATTACCCTCCCAGATATTACTGTCAACATTGGCGATGACGATGCCGAAATTTACGGAATGCAATGGCATGACTTAGATGGGGATGGTATCAAAGAAGATAACGAACCAGGGTTAGCAGGGTGGACGGTTTATATAGATGCAAATAACAACGGCGAACTAGATACCGGGGAAATTTCCACCATTACCGATGCAGAAGGTAACTACAGCTTCACCAACCTGCGTCCCGACACCTACACAGTCGCCCAAATCCTCCAAGATGGTTGGCAACAAACCTATCCCGGTGTCGAAGTTACTACCACTGCTGCCAATATCCCCTTAGCTATCCCTACCCTTGAACCCCACATTCCCCAACCAGATAGTCAAATTCAACTCAATTTGAGTGCCAGTGAATATACCGTTACAGAAAACGGTAACGCCATCACACAAGTAATTGTCACTCGTACAGGTGATACAAGTTCTCCAGTCAGTGCCACCCTAACCTTGAGTGATGGTACTGCCGAAGGATGTGCTTGTGCTCCTAGTTCCACCCGTACCGATTTCAACTATCGGTCGATTTTGATTACTTTCGCTGAAAATGAAGTCAGCAAAGTAATCCCTGTAGAAAATGCCCTCTTTGCCAATTCTAACGCTATCCGTATTCGCAACGATGACAAAGTTGAAGGAGAAGAATACTTTACCATTGAGTTAACTAATCCTTCAGAGAATGTTACTATCGGCAATCAAAGCAGTGCCAAAGTAATCATAATTGATGACGAATCACCCTCGGATATTACTGATGAAAATACTACGTCATCCCCAAGTCCAAGCACCATTATTTCTAGTTCTGGCAATACTAACGCCACTAATCTAATTAATTTAGATGATTTCTGGGCAGATTCTCGCTTTAGTAACATCAAAGGTCAAGAATACGCCACAGTCATTATTGATACGGGGATTGATGTAGACCACCCCTTCTTTGGTACTGATAGTAATGGAGATGGAATAAGCGATCGCATTATCTACCAATATGACTTCGCCGATAATGATATAGATGCCAGCGATGTCAATGGTCACGGTTCCCACGTCAGCAGCATATTAGCCTCCGGTGACAGCACCTACACTGGCATTGCCCCCTCAGCTGATATCATTGCCCTGAAAGTCTTCAAGGACAACGGTTCTGGCTACTTCTCCGACTTGGAAGAATCCCTCCAGTGGGTAATTAACAACGCCGACACCTACAACATCGCCAGTGTAAACCTCTCCCTGGGAGACGAACAAAACTGGAATACCGCCACTTCCCGTTACGGCATAGGAGACGAACTAGCAGCACTCTACGGCATGGGTATCATTGTTGTCGCCGCTTCAGGTAACAATTTCCAGCAATTTGGTAGCGTCCAAGGTTTAGCATATCCCGCCATTGACCCCAGTGTTTTAGCTGTGGGTGCAGTATGGAGTGATACCGACAAAATTGCCGACTTCTCCCAACGCCATGAAACCGAAACAGACATCTTTGCCCCCGGTATCCCCCTCACAGGTGCAGATGCTAGCGGTGGTACCAAGACATTAGGCGGTACAAGTCAGGCAGCCCCCCACATTGCTGGTATCGCCGTCCTAGCACAGCAATTAGCAGTGGAAACCCTGGGTCGGAAACTCACAGTCAGTGAATTTAGCCAGTTGCTGGCAACAACAGGTGTAATTATTAACGATGGCGACGATGAAATTGATAGCGTCAGCAACACAGGTCTGGACTTCCCACGGGTGGATATGCTGGCATTGGCAGAAGCAATTCTGACCTTCAACAGCGAAGCACCAGATTCAGGTACTACTGACACCAATTCTAATTCCAGTGATGACCCGCTTTACTTACCCAGCGATTCCTTACCCTTAGCACACACCGTTACCCTCTCCTCTGGGGAAGTAGTCACCGACTTGGATTTCGGTAACCAGCAACTAAATCAAGCCCCTGTCCTGGAAATCAACAATGGCTTGACTGTAGATGAACAAGCCACCGCTACCATTACTAATGTTGAATTGCAGGTAACAGATAGTGACAATAGTGCTGCTGAAATTACTTACATAATCACCGACCTAGGGGACAACGGAACATTAACCCTTGATGGCGTAGAGTTAGCGGTTAATGATACCTTTACCCAAGAAGATATTGACAATGGTTTACTCAGCTATGTACACAACGGTAGCGAAACCACCAGCGACAGCTTCAGCTTCAACATTACAGATGGCGCAGGTAATACCATTGACAACACCATCTTCAACATTACAGTCAACCCTGTTAATGATGCACCTACATTAGAAAATGCACTTGTTGACCAAACCGCAACAGAAGACAGCACTTTCAACTTCACTATCCCAGCAAATACCTTCTCTGATGTAGATACAGGTGATGTTCTAAGCTACACAGCAACACTATCAGATGGTAGTCCATTACCAACTTGGTTAACTTTCGATGCTGCAACTCTTACCTTTAACGGTACCCCAGGTAACGGTGATGTTGGTAGTTTAAACATCCAAGTCACAGCTACCGACACGGAAGGTGCAACCGTCAGCGATACTTTTGCAATTACCGTTGGTAATGTTAATAATGCGCCTACCCTAGAAAATGCGATCGCTAACCAAACAGCCACAGAAGACAGCGCTTTCAACTTCACTCTCCCAGAAAATACCTTCTCTGATGTAGATACAGGTGATGTTCTAAGCTACACAGCAATACTATCAGATGGTAGCCCATTACCAACTTGGTTAAGCTTCAACCCAAGCACACGCACCTTTAGCGGTACTCCTGACAACGGTGATGTTGGTAGCTTAAATGTTAAAGTTACAGCCACTGATAGTGCAGGTGCAACAGTTAGCGATACCTTTGCCATTACCGTTGACAATGTTAATGATGCACCTACATTAGAAAATGCGATCGCAAACCAAACAGCCACAGAAGACAGCGCTTTCAACTTCACTATCCCAGAAAATACCTTCTCTGATGTAGATACAGGCGATATTCTGAGCTACACAGCAACATTAGCAGATGGTAGCCCATTACCAACTTGGTTAACCTTCAACCCCACCACACGCACCTTTAGCGGTACTCCTGACAACAGTGATGTTGGTAGCCTCAACGTTAAAGTTACAACTACCGATAGTGCAGGTGCAACAGTCAGTGATACCTTTGCCATTACCGTTGACAATGTTAATGATGCACCTACATTAGAAAATGCGATCGCAAACCAAACAGCCACAGAAGACAGCGCTTTCAACTTCACTATCCCAGCAAATACCTTCAGTGATGTAGATGCAGGTGATGTTCTAAGCTACACAGCAACATTAGCAGATGGTAGCCCATTACCAACTTGGTTAACCTTTGACCCCACCACACGCACCTTTAGCGGTACTCCTGACAACGGTGATGTTGGTAGCCTCAACGTTAAAGTTACAACTACCGATAGTGCAGGTGCAACAATCAGCGACACATTTGTCCTGACAGTTAATACCTCCAGTAATGGAACCAACGAACCTCCAGTGCTGGTTAACAACGAGGTACTCACCCTAAACGAAGGGGCAAGTGGTACAATTGCCGATACTGTTCTTCAAGTTACCGATACCGACAACATTGCTGAGGAAATTACTTACACAGTCATCAACCTCACAGATAATGGTTCGCTGGTTTTGAGTGGTACAGCCCTTACGTTTGAAAGCACTTTCACCCAAGAAGAAATTAATAATGGCTTACTTACCTACGTACACGACGGTAGCGAAACCACCAGTGACAGTTTTAGCTTCAACGTTACAGACGGCGCAGGTAACACCATTGACAGCACCATCTTTAACATTACAGTCAACCCTGTTAATGATGCACCTACCCTAGAAAACGCACTTGGTGACCAAACAGCTACCGAAGGGGAATCCTTCAACTTCACCATTCCTGCCAACACCTTTGCTGATGTCGATGATGCTAGTCTCAGTTACGCCTTAGCAGATGGCACTATTCTACCCAGTGGATTAACCTTTGACCCAACTACCGCCACCTTTAGCGGTACACCAACCGATACCGCATCTGGCATCTATGATATTACCGTCACCGCCACAGATGCCTCCACAGCCAGCATCAGCGACACCTTCACCCTCACAGTCCTCAACCCTGTCAACATCGTCAATGGCACATCCGATAGTGAAACACTCCCCGGAACTGATGGTGATGATATCTTCGACGCAGGAGCAGGTAACGACACCGTCAATGGTGGTAATGGTAACGATATCATTGATGGTGGTAGAGGTAGCGATCGCTTAAAAGGTGGTCCCGGAGATGATACCTACATCTTAGATAGCAGAAGAGATGTAGTCATAGAAGCACCAGGAGAAGGCACAGACACCGTCCAGTCTTCTGCCAACCATACCTTGATAGCTAACGTCGAAAACTTAATTTTAACTGGCACTGCTAACACCAGGGGCACGGGTAACGACCTCGATAACTCTATCAAAGGTAACAGTGGTAACAACTCACTCAAAGGGTTAGGGGGTAATGACACCTTAGTTGGTGGTGCTGGGGATGACACCCTATTAGGTGGTGCCGGTGACGACTTACTAGAGGGAGGAGAAGGATTAGATAGCTTCTTGTTTGGTAGTGGTTCCGCCTTTAACTCCAGTGCTTTCGGTGTGGATAGCATCAGTGACTTCACCAAGGGAGAAGATAAAATTGCCCTAAGTAAAGCTTCCTTCACAGCTTTAAGCAGTGCAGTTAATACCAACTTATTGGAGAGTGAATTTGCTACCATCAACGTCACTGCGGCAGAGGAAGTCTTGGTTGCGGGGGTCAGCAGTGCCAGCATTGTTTACAACCAAGGAACAGGCAATATAGTATACAACCAAAATGGTGAATCCTCTGGTTTAGGTAGTGGCGAAATATTTGCCACCTTAACAGGAACAACTACACCCACTTTGGATGCTAACGATTTCTTTGTCCAAGCTTAAGCGAAAATTTATACAAATTCGCCTTTAACCAATTACAAATGTAATAGGTAAAGGCGAATCCGTATAATTCCTGAGAATTCTTTCTCCTGGGGTGGGGTACTTACATCTTGATAAATTTTTCATGGGTGCTGGAAGTTTTGATAATTGGGATTAATACCGGAATAAATATCTTTGAAAGCTCAGAATAGTTTATCCTAAGGAAGAATATAATTAAATGCTAAGATTTTCTACTTTAACATTAGCGATTACTAGCTGTTTAGTAATGGCTTCTACGGAAATAGCTCATGGTTTTCAGCTACAAAACGGCAGTTTTGAGACAAATGATTCCACAGGTTGGACAACTAGAGGTCAAGCAACAGTTGAAAGTTCAGGTTTTGGGGTGGCTCCAACAGATGGAAATTACCAAGCAGCCTTAGAAACACTTGATTTAGATACGGGTGCTAGCGGCTCTGAATTAGAAACTTTCTTGGGATTATCTTCTGGAAGTTTAACAAATTTGGGTGCGATTGAAGGTTCTGCTATCAAACAGACTATTACTGTCGGTGCTGGGGATACTTTAAATTTCGATTGGAATTTTCTCACTGATGACCTTCCCAACCTAAATTATAATGATTTTGCCTTTTTTAGCATTACTAATGTAAAACAACTTGCAGATACCTTTTCTCCTACTAATTTCTCTTTTTCACACTTATACGATGAAACTGGATATCAAACTTATACTTACAATTTCCAGTCAGCAGGAACTTATACTTTAGGATTTGGTGTGGTTGATGTCGGGGACGATACAGTCAATTCTGCCTTGTTAGTAGACAATGTCAAACTCACAAAGGCATATCCTGTCCCTGAACCAATGAGTATTCTCAGTACAGGTATAGTTTTGGGATTTGGTGTTTTGTTCACAAAGGAATATTCAAACCGAGGAAAAAACCGAACAAATAAAGCATAATGCCAAATTAATGATTAAATTTGTGCTGATTTTCTTACTTTTAAATCTTGTGGGATGGGCATCTTTGCCCGTCCGAATGTACTACGTCAACGCTATTTGACGGCAGTTGCTTGATGCCGGGAAACCCGTCCACTACAATGGCTCAATGCGTGACTTTTGACTGACGCGCAGTGGTACTAGTCAGTAATTTTTGCCAACTTGCACTAAGGCAAAAATCTATCTAAAGCCGCTTTCAATTGTTCCAACTCCACTTCAATATCACCCTCTTGAGCAGCTCTGCCAATACATTCAGTTAAATGTTCATCCAAAACAATACGTGCTACCCTATCCAATGCTCCCCTAACTGCGGCTATTTGCAATAACACATCGGGGCAAGGACTATTTTGCTGCACCATACTCTTAATACCACGAATATGCCCTTCTATGCGCGATAGCCGATTGACTATTTTCCGCAGTGACTCTTCACTATGAATGTGGGGATGAATCGAATGTTCGTGTTGATGAGTACTGTGTTGACTATTTTGTTTGTTACTAGTTTTTTTATGTTTCGGTGATGATTCTGTATGTTTATGGGTAGCTATGGATTCTTGTTGAGCTAATCGATTCGATCCATTCATGGGCTGTTGTAGCTGTTTGGGCAGTATATAAGATCCTAGCCTATTGATAGCTCAATAGTATGTTTTATTCACCCTACCCTGTAATCAATAGGTAAACAGACAGCTAAAAGTGATAAAAACCGCACATTAATAAACGGACACCACTACAGTTGCAAAAATTAAAAATAGTTAACACTTCGTTACAATAAATTCATCACCAGAGGTGGAAATCACCTCTAAACACAACAATCAGAGGTGAACGCCATGAATAACACCATTCGTGTTGGCAATCTCTTTGGGATTCCCTTTTATCTTCACCCTTCTTGGTTTTTAGTCTTAGGTTTAGTAACCTGGACTTACAGTAGTGGGCTAGCAGCACAATTTCCTCAATTATCAGGGGGATTGGCGATAATACTAGGACTATTCACAGCACTATTATTATTTAGTTCTGTGGTTGCCCATGAATTAGGGCATAGCTTTGTTGCCCTGCGCCAAGGAATTGATGTTAAATCTATTACACTGTTTATCTTTGGTGGATTAGCCAGCTTAGAGCAAGAGTCAAAAACACCAGGGGAAGCTTTCTGGGTTGCGATCGCAGGACCTTTAGTTAGCATCATCCTCTTCGGTGTCTTTACAGCTATTGGTTTGACCACTGGTGCGTCTGGTCCATTAGCAGCGATTTTAGCTCTTGCAGCTTCAGTTAACTTGGCATTAGCACTGTTTAACCTAATTCCTGGATTACCCTTAGATGGGGGTAATATACTGAAGGCAATAGTATGGAAAATTACTGGTAATCCCTACAAAGGAGTAGTTTTTGCCAGTCGTATCGGACAGGCCTTTGGGTGGCTAGCGATCGCATCTGGTATAATCCCTCTATTATTATTTGGTAGCTTTGGTAATTTCTGGAACTTGTTAATTGGTTTCTTCGTGTTACAAAATGCTGGTAATGCAGCTCAATTTGCCAAAGTACAGGAAAAACTGACAGGTTTAACAGCAGGAGACGTTGTCACCGATGACAGCCCCATTGTATCTGCTGATATGACCTTAAGGGAGTTTGCCGATCAGCGTCTATTATCTGGGGAGAATTGGTATAAATTTTTAGTCACAGATAATACAGGAGAATTACTAGGAAGTATATCTGTTGATGATTTGCGAATTATCCCTACCGGAGAATGGGCACAAACTCAGGTAACAGAGGTAATGCGGCCAATAGAGTTGACTAAAACCGTAAAATCCGATTTACCTTTGTTGGAAGTAATACAGTTGCTTGAAGGTAAAAGATTATCTGCACTGCCTGTAATTGGTGAGAATGGAGTACTGGTAGGTATTTTGGAAAAAACTGCGATTATTAACCTATTGCAAAAACAAGTGCAAACTCATCCTGCGTGATTAGAGGCGTTACTATTAAATAATTTTCTTACCAAACCTTTTCAAATATCTCCAAATATTTACAAGAGAAATGTTGAGGTTTGAAGGGGTTGTTGACCAAACCCCTTCGGGGTAGGGGATGGGGGATAGGTTATGGGGGATAGGGATCAAACCCCGAAGTCAATGGATACAAGCCCCTATTTTTAAATATGGAAAACAACCAAGATGTATTTTGAGCCACTGCGGTGGACGGGTTCCCCGGCATAAAGGAGGCAGTGCGGTGGTGAGGCAGTACTCCACTTGGGGTCTCCCCAAGTGGAGTAACTGCCGAAAGGGTGAATCCTGCGGATACGCTGCGCGAGCCCCGGCATAAAGCAACTGCCGTCAAGTGGCGAACCCGGAGGGTGAGATACGTAGTACGAAAAAATACGGAGTCATTGTTAGAAACCCCTCATTTTAATTATGGGGTTCCCTAACCCCTAATCCCTAACCCCCAACCCCTTTCATTAAAGCGTATGTCTCTTCTTCCATGATTCATACCAATTCTGTATGAGGCCGCGCTATATTTCCCTCACTCTAGAAGAGTGGGGCTATAGTGACAAAGCCCACGCAGGTGGGCTAAAAGCTGGGAGCATCCCATTTGGGATGCTCCCAAATTTGGCGCATCTTGATCAAGAAATGATATCAGAGAAAAAGTTAAGGGGGAAACTAACAACTTGCACCAATGTTGCTTAACCCACATTCCCACCTTGAAATTTATTTCAAGGCTAACACTTCGACTTCGCTCAGTGTTAGCGATGAGCGTAGTCGAGATGAGCGTAGTCGAGATGAGCGTAGCCGAGATGTTAAAACGTGCTCTCCTGTCTTACGAGCGTCTGATTTATCAGACTTTGTCTTTAAGAAAAGGGAATTTATTCCTAGGCGGACATTTGGGCTAGTACTTTGTCCCATAAGTTCTGATGGCTAGTTAACAGATCCCCGACTTCTGAATCAATATCCGCACATTGTAGCAATTCCTAGGATAGAAGTCGGGGTTCGCTCACGCCCGCGACTCGTCAAAATTAATGGGACAAAGCACTAGTTGAGAATGGTGCAAGTTATCAGAAAAGCAAAAATCCTTATCCCCTTTTCCTTTTGTAAATGATTGGGAACTGCCACACATCAAAAATCAAATTAACAAGATAATAGATACATAGCTTGATGTAACGTTAATTTTATCGAGGTAGTAAAACATGGGTAGATTAAATCCCTACACACTACAGATGCAGATTACCCGGATGTTTACCCAGGGACAATCTTTTTTTGCAACTACCAAGGTGCAAGAATGGCTCAGAGAAAGGAATCAAAACCCAGCAGATTATGATATTATTTTCCATGAAAAGCCTGCTCCTCCTGGCTCTCAAGCAGCGATCGCTGTAGAAATTGAATTGAAGCGTAAGGATGGACAACCTGTAGATCCTTGGTTACAAGAGCAAGCAAATCTCCATACCTAACAGTCCTTTGTATTTACATCAAATGTAATTTGTATTCAGTATAAAGGAAATACAATCAATTACCCATTAAATTCATCATATCTTTACGCATTTTCCTGTAAAAGAACATTCCCATTTGTGGAATGTTCTTTACTATATTGGTAGTTATCAAAAGATATTTTAAGAATAATATACTAATATGAAATTAAATAAACCTTGGGTTATAGCTTTTTGGTTTTATTTGGGTATTATAATTGCGATCGCTGTTTCTGCATATCTCAAAGTTCTCCCAGCTAAAAGTTCAACAATTCCCTTCTATGACACCATCGGACACTTTGTTTTAATTGGGTTCACAGCTTTTCTCGGTCATTTAGCACTTAACAAAAAAAGTACAAGTGTCCTAGGAATTTCTATCCCCATAGCACCAATACCCATCGGTATTTTGACATTGATTGAGGAATGCCTACAAAATTTTTCACCCCATCGCACCTTCGATACGACTGATTTAGTTGCTAATTTTTGCGGTATCATCTTTTTTACTTGGTTAGCACAAAAGGTTAAGATTCACCAATCTTCACAAAAATAATTGAGAAAATTGATATCTTAAATGAATACTAACCCCAGTCCTGGAAAATCATCAGAGGGTATGTGCAATAACTGTCGCCAGTATATATTTGCTTGGATGGTGGCTCAATTTACTAATGGATATAATCAACTTTTGGAGCAACGCAAACGTTCCCTATTTGCTCATCTCCAAGGTAATATCCTAGAAATTGGTCCTGGGACTGGTGCCAATTTTCCCTACTTCCCTGAGGATATTCACTGGGTGGGAATTGAACCAAATCCTTATATGCATCCCTTTCTGAACCAGTCAGCAGCAAAAATAGGTCTGCAACATATTAACTTATACCTGGGAACCTCAGAATTTATGGATATTGAAGATAACAGTATGGATTTTGTAATTAGTACTTTAGTGTTATGTTCGGTACCAAATCTATCAGCAACATTAGAAGAAATTTTACGGGTTCTCAAACCTGGTGGAAAATTTTTGTTCCTCGAACATGTTGCTGCACCCCAAGGTAGTTTGTTACGTAAAATACAAAGAGTCATTCGTCCCTTATGGAAAGCGGTTGCTGATGGTTGTAACCCAGATAGAGAAACATGGTTAGCATTAGAAAATGCGGGATTTGCCAGGGTAAATTACGAACATTTCCGGGTTCCGTATCCCATTATTAGTCCTCATATTATTGGTATAGCAACGAAAAGTAATAAGTAATAAGTAATAAGTAATAAGTAATAAGTGTAAGTCCAAGCTAGGTATCAAACTTCTTAATTTATGAAGAATAAATACAATTGAATTCGTTGTTTGAATCCTTTGGCTTGAGGCAGAGGTATAACTTATGACTTAATACTTGTTGCTTATCATTTGTGAAGTGATGGTGTCCGTTACTATTCTACCAAAATGTCTGCCCGAAGAGTATAAGCTATTGTTCGAGGACAATCCGAGGACAAAAGGAAAAAATTTTTTTCATCTGTCTTCTGTTCTGGTGTATGAAAGTAGATGAAGACTATAGCTAATGATTCTTCCCATAAGGATAATGTATCATAATTGTATTGAAAATATTTACAATTATCTGAGAGTTTCAGATAAAATTGCTACTTCTGGTCAACCCGATCAAGAAGATTTTGCCACAATTAAAAGAGCTGGTTATCAGTTAGTTATTAATTTAGCAATGTCCGACTCTCCAGATGCTTTACCTGATGAAAAACAAATTGTTGAAGCAGCAGGTATGGAATATATACATATTCCTGTAGTTTGGGATAATCCTTTGATTGAGGATGCTAAAGATTTTTTTAAAATGATGGAACTCAATGTCAATCAGAAAGTATTTGTTCATTGTGTAGCCAACAAACGAGTTTCTGTATTTATCTACCTTTATCGTCTCATTTATGATGGCATGAATCAGGAAGAAGCGAAAAAATATTTATATGCAATTTGGACTCCCAATCAAATTTGGCAAAGGTTTATCGAAGATGTGATGGATGCATATCGCTAAAATATCCTGATTTCAGTGAACTATAGTGCTACGGGTCAGTCAAAAGTCAAATAAATAATATGCAAATCTATAATTGAACCTCACCCTCGCTTTTTACTGCGTAAAAATCTTTCCCTCTCCTTATAAAGGAGAGGGATATTCGAGAGTACAGGGTGATGATTAGCATTGTATTTTATTTTGCCTTTAATCCTAAGTATTTTAGGGACAATATCTTTTTCTTTTCCCTTTACCCTATTTTTAATGTATTTGCTTGATGACCATTTCCACCATTGCCGGAATTTGGGGAATTATCTGGGGAAATTAAGGCATTTTCTAGTACTTGGTGTATTTGTTTGCAAAAGATAAATTCTATCTGAGATAGCACTTCTTCTGGTACATCTACTAAGTCTTTCTCATTTCGTTGTGGTAGCAATACCCGTTTTATTCCCATACGGTGAGCTGCTAGAACTTTTTCTCGTACCCCACCAATCGGTAGAACTTCACCACTCAGGTTAATTTCCCCAGTCATGGCTGTATCTGTTCTGACTGCTCGTCCTGTGAGTAAGGAAGCGATCGCACATACCATTGTAACTCCAGCGGAGGGACCATCTTTAGGCACAGCACCGGCGGGAACGTGCAAGTGTATACCATTGTTCTTAAATACACTCACATCAATTTTCCAGGTAATTGCATTTGCCCAGACATAGGAGTAAGCAATCTGAGCCGATTCTTCCATGACTTTACCCAACTGTCCAGTCAAAATTAATTCTTTGCCTTGGGGTAATTGTACTGCCTCTATAAATAGAACTTCTCCCCCTGCGAGAGTCCATGCTAAACCAGTGGCAACACCAGGTATGGGGGTTTTGCGACTTTCGTCCCGGAGGAAAATTTTCGGTCCGAGCATATCTTCTAGCTGTTCTGGATGGATTGTGATTGGCTCGGTTTTGCCATCAGCATGGCGAACAGCGATTTTGCGGCAAATATTACCCAGTTGTTGCTCTAGACGACGAACTCCAGCTTCACGGGTGTAATATTCAATTATTTGGGACAAAATTGTTGGTGGTACCTGTACCGCTGCTTCCGGAAGCCCAGATTTTCTGATTTGCCGGGGTAGGAGATATTTTTGGGCGATCGCTACTTTCTCTTGTTGAGAATAACCAGATAATTCAATAATTTCCAATCGGTCTAGTAAGGGTGCAGGAACGTTGGTGAGGTCGTTAGCAGTACCGATAAAAAATACTTGGGATAGGTCAAAATCCAAATCTATATACAGGTCGCGGAAACAATAGTTTTGTTGGGGATCGAGAATTTCTAGCAATGCTGAAGCCGGATCGCCACGATAGTCCATGCCCACTTTATCCAATTCATCCAGCATCATCACCGGGTTTTTGACTCCCGATCTATGTAATGCTTGAATAATTCGTCCCGGCATAGCTCCAATATAGGTACGGCGATGACCCCGCAATTCTGCCTCATCTCGCAGTCCACCCAAACTCACCCGCTCGAAAGGACGACCCAAAGCCCTGGCAATGGAACGTCCCAGGCTAGTTTTACCCACTCCCGGCGGTCCAACAAAACATAGTACCGTACCCACTGTGGAGTTTTCTTGGTATGTCCGGATTCCTTCTGACTTCGCCTGAGAACTAGCTGCGGCAAAAGCTTTTTTTAGTTTGAAAGTAGCTAGGTGTTCAATAATACGGTCTTTTACTTTCGTCAAGCCGTGGTGGTCTGCATCTAGTACTTCCCTGGCATTTTGTAAATCCAGGTTATCCTCCACCGTCTTGTTCCACGGCATTTCTAGCAACCAGTCAAGATAGGTGCGAATTACACCCCCTTCAGCGGAATTACTCCCCACCCTTTCTAAACGAGATAGTTCCCGTTTCGCCTGTTTTTCGGCAACGGCGGGTAATTGTGCCGTTGCTAATTGCGATCGCAAATCCTCAATTTCTTGGGTTTCTGGCTCACCTTCTCCCAATTGTTCTTGAATTTTCTTCAGTTGTTGGCGGAGCAAGAATTCCCGTTGTTGTTGGTCGAGTTCTTTTTTGGTTTCCCCTAAAATTTCTCCCCGTAGCCGTTGCACTTCTAACTCTTGACTCAATTTCTCTAGCACCAACCGGAGCAGTTTTTCTAAGCTTTCTTGTTCCAGTACTTCCTGTAATTGCTCCACATTATGGGGCAGTAACATACTAGTTTGATAAGACAATTCCCCCGGATTGTCACTTGCTAGCAATACAGATAGCACCTCTTCCGGAAAATCGGGATGTAAATCAGCTATTTCTTGCCAGAGAGCTTGTATTGCTTCTGTCAGAGCGTTGAGAGTCGCCAATGAAGTTCCAGAAGCGATCGCTGCTTTTTTGGTTAATTTTGGCAGCCGGTAAAACTGTACAGCTAATGTGCCATCATCAGTATTAATATTTAATTTCTCAATCCTTACTCGTTCTAACCCTTGGACAATCAACTGTGCCGCTCCCATGGGCAGATGTACCATACGTTGTATGGTTGCCAAGGTAGCAATGGGATAAATATCTTCTAATTTTTCTATTTCTGCTTTCTCATCTCCATCTAAGCGATGAGCCACCTCTGGTTTCACAGTGGCAATTACCAATTCCTTGTTGGCAGTTAATACAGCACTTTCCACCGTTGCCAAGGATCGGGTTCGTCCTGCAACCACAGGTAAAGTAATTTGGGGAAGTAGCACAATATTTCGCAAAGGAAGTAGGGATCTAGTTTCCAATGCTTTTGGTTGTCCTGGAAATAAGTTAGTAAGGTAATTCATAAAAGCTCCCCTGGGGCGACCCTACTTTGAAGGTAAATCAAAAGTGTGAGGAACTTGTGAAGGGAAGGAGGGAAGTCCCGATGAAAAAATTTCACCACCATCTATGAAAAACCGTGGATTCCCAAATAGTTGATTAGCAAAAAGATTTACCAAAATTCATATCCCCTCAGACAAAAATACCCCGGTTAGTTAGCCGGGGTGAAATATAAGGAGAAGCTCAATGAAGATGGGAGATACCAATGATTGGTTACTGCTGTGCGTCCTCCGCAGTTATTTTTTTGTTTAACAATTCCAAATAATTATATTTTCAATTTTAAGCTAAGAAACCTAATCTCTTACCGTTGTTTTTAGCCAAACGAATTAAACTCTGTCTTTGCTTAGATTCTATACCAACAACTTTACAAAAATTGGTGATTACCTGAGAGTGTAAAGCAATAGCCTTACCACGAATTTGATTAAATTTAGCTTTACCAATTTGGTTACGAACTACTACAACTACAGGTGCAAACATAATCTAACCTCTCAATAATTGATTTACGCGTATTTGAGAATATTTGTGCTGCACCTTGTACTGAAGAATGTAGTTTTATTCGATGGCGCAGCCTGAAACAAATCTAAGTTTTAACCCTTAGCTAACTGCACAAGCTACTAATACCAATGCAGTCACAAATAATGTGGCTAGTCCTGCTTGGAATGCATAGCGGCTTCTTTGCTCTTGGGAAGGATACTCAGCGTAGTAAACGTTGGGTTCGGTGGAGTAGTTATTGAGGATACCTTGTTCGTTAACGGTGGTGTACATATCGGTTTCACCTTTTTTTGTGAACTTATGTAAATTAATTTAACGAAATTGTTACAAAGTGTCAACTAGACTTGACGAAAAAAGATAAATAGTATCTATAAGAAGCACTTATCTCCTAACTTGAAAATGGTTGTTAGTTGTTAGTTGTTAGTTGATGGTTGACAGCTTAGGTGTAGGAGCCGCACTTGAGATATATTTTCATCTGCAGGTTGTGGGATTTGACTGTGGGAGACTAGCTAGAAAATGGTTTTTAGTTTATGGTTGACAGCTTAGGTGTGGGAGCCGCACTTGAGATATATTTTCATCTGCAGGTTGTGGGATTTGACCATGAGGGGCTAACTTGAAAATAGTTAATCAGCGCTCAGTAGGGGCGCATTGCGTGCGCCCTTGAGAAGTTAGTCACAAAGCCTTTTCATCTGCAGGTTGTGGGATTTGACCGTGGGGGGCTAACTTGAAAATGGTTGTTAGTTGTTAGTTGTTAGTTGTTAGTTGATGGTTGACAGCTGATAGTCTTGAATTCATCACTCCTTCCCTCCTTCCCTCTTTCACTCCTTCCCTCCTTCCCTCCTTCCCTCCCACACTCCCCACAGGGTGAGTAAATACTTGAAGCAGAAAGACTTGGCAATTCTGACTGAGGAAACGCTATATTACTTATTACTTATTACTTAATTGGTGCCTAGGGATGAATCCGGAGGCTGTTACCGCGCAAAGTTTAAAATTTATCCGATCACAGATTACACAGATTCCACTGTCCGTGTAATCCAAAAATCCGTGATCCATAAATAAATTTAGGGGCTAATGCACCATTAATTATGAATTAATTGGTCATCTCCATGCTCTGTTTGCACCTCCGCGATTAGCGGCGAGAAAATGAAGAAACTATGGCAATTGCAATTGATTTTGGTACTAGTAACACGGTTATTGCTCGCTGGAATCCGGTAAACCAGCAGGCAGAAACCCTAAGTATTTCTGGCTTATCCATGCAACAAAGTCTCAACCCACCATTGATTCCCAGTTTGGTGTATGTTGAAGATGCATCTGCAAATAAGGTATTGGTAGGTCAACAAGTACGCGATCGCGGATTGGATTTGGGTGGTGAATCTCGATTCTTCCGTAGTTTTAAGCGCGGTATTGGTGCGGATATCCAAGGTTTTTTACCAGAGCTAGATGGGAGAACCATCACCTTTGAACAAGTAGGACAATGGTTTCTCTCCCAGGCAATCGAGCAATTAGTAAACTTGGAAGGGGGATTAGATTCCCTGGTATTAACCGTACCCGTGGATAGTTTTGAAGCATATCGCCACTGGTTGGGACAGGTATGTCAAGCATTACCCGTAGAACAAGTGAGGATGCTGGATGAACCCACAGCCGCTGCTTTGGGATATGGTTTAGCAGACCAAGAAATTTTGTTGGTTGTGGATTTTGGGGGTGGAACCCTAGATTTATCATTGGTGCGCTTGGCTCAAAGTCCCCAAGGAAACCAAAAGCCTTTGGGTTTTTTATTGAAGTGGGGTAATAAATCTTTAGCAGAGGACTCCAAACAAAAGGTGAAAACTGCCCGTGTGCTGGCGAAAGCAGGGCAAAATTTAGGGGGTACGGATATTGATAATTGGTTGGTGGATTATTTTGCCAAAACCCAAGGCTTGGCGGTAAATGCTTTGACAACTAGATTGGCAGAAAAGGTGAAAATCCAACTATCCAGCCAGCAGCAAGCCAGTGAGGTGTATTTTGATGACGAGAATTTTGATAATTATGAACTGGAACTCAATCGAGATACCTTAGAAAATATCCTCAAAGAACACTCGTTTTTCGATCGCCTGGATGACTCAATTACTCAATTATTACAACAGGCACGGAGACAGGGTGTAGAAGTGACAGATATTAGTGGGGTGCTATTGGTGGGGGGAACTTCTCAACTACCGGCGGTGCAGACATGGATCAAGCAGTATTTTGACCAGGATAAAATTCGTTGTGAGCGTCCTTTTGAAGCGATCGCTCAAGGTGCTTTACAATTAACTCAAAACACCGAAATCAAGGATTTTCTTTACCATAGCTATGGTATTCGCTACTGGAACCGCCGTCAAAATCAGCACAGTTGGCACCCCATAATTAGGGAAGGACAAGCTTACCCCATGACTCAGCCAGTGGAATTATTTTTAGGTGCTTCCCTAGAAAATCAGCCCAGTATTGAATTAATTATGGGAGAATTAGGTATAGATACGGGGAGCAGTACAGAAGTTTACTTTGATGGCGATCGCTTAATTACTCGCCGTCTAGATAATGGTCAAACCAGCGTCAAACCATTGAATGATAGGGATGGAGCTAGAAGTATTGCCCAATTAACACCACCAGGATTTCCGGGTAGCGATCGAATTAAAATTCTGTTTGTAGTTGACGAGCAACGGTTTTTACGAATTACCGTGGAAGATTTATTAACAAATCAAACCCTCTTGGAAAATCAACTGGTAGCACAATTAAGTTAAATCCAGTTACAACCATCCAGATTATCGAAAATATCGACAACTAATATATGGATTGCCTTTTCGACTAACAGCAACAGAAATATTCGTTTTCGCTGGACAACTATCTATAGAATTGCCTTTTCTGATACGTATAGTTTTAGATAATTGGCAGCTTTTTAGTTGTCCTTTTTGATTGAAAATAATATAACTTTTTGCTTGGCAAGGAACTGTGTATTTTGTACCTTGAATAGTTGCTACTTTAGCACTAAAGTTCTTACCAAGAATACATTTTTCTAACTGGTAATTTTGATAAATAATAGTATCCATTTCACAGACTATAGAAGCTTTTGCTGGCTGTGAAATGGCAAAATTAGCGGTCAAAATACTTAAGGAAGATGCCAAAATATTTAAGTAGGAGGAGTATTTTTTCATCTTAAAAACTCCGGGGATGATAAATGCCAGTAATGTTTACCTGGGAAAAGATAAGAAGGACATCTACAAAGATGTCCTCACAATACACAAATACGTCTTAATTATGACTCAGATTAAATACTATCCACTGATGTATAATTAGACACGTAGTGAGAAGGGATGCATTAATATTACTAATTACTAGTGTCTATTTACATTAGAGATTATACTCAAAAAACAATGTAACATCTGAGCTGTAAAAATACTAGTTTATACATAATCAGTTTTCCTGATTAGTCATTCAATTTTGGATTTTGGAAGGAAGATTTAAGTACCCGTAAAAATACGGGAAACATGCAGCAACTGGGTCGTGAGAAGCGTCAAAAATCACTCCTTGCTGGGCTGGATGCAGAAACCAGTCCTTCAACGAAGTAAGGGCTGGTAGTTCATCAAATTTGCACCATTCTCAAGAAGAGCCAGAAGTTCTATATTCTAGTTACCAGGCTGAGCCTGGCAACTAGGTTTTGGAGGCTCTGCCTCCTATTCTCGGAATTAGTGCAAGTTATTACTTTCAACCCACTATCATACCTTACAAGCGTCTGATTTATCAGACTTTGCCTTTGAGCCTAGGGCGTGTTTTCAAACTCCAAAAGCCCTCACCTCTTAGCGATACTGTTGGTCATTCAGGGGTGACACCCCTCACAATGACCAAAATCCCGCCGTCACCATAGAATGGTGCGGCTAATTGAACAAAGCCTGCCGGGAGCAGGCTTTGTTCCAATAGCCTCCGCAGCGCGTTGCGGTGAGGTAGTGTGGTCTTGGGGAGCCCGCAGCGGTCTTGTGGAGCCAGTCCGGTCTTGGGGTCTCCCCAAATGGAGGAACTGGCGTGGTTTCCCACGCTTGAGTGCAAATGGCGTGGTTTCCCCCATGAACAACTACCGTGCCCCTTGCTCCCTTCGGGAGAGCTGAGTCGCTTTCGCGACACGCTGCGCGCGTTAACGTAGTTCCTCTGTAAGAGGCACGCTAACAGGGGAGCTAACGCTAACGCGGAGCGTCGACCTTCGGCTTTGCCGTGCCCGAAAGGCTTAGGAGATACCCGTAGGGGGGTTCCCCCCGTTGTAGCGACTGCCGTCCAGGCTTCCAGCCTGTGGGCGGTATTTCGGGCATGCGAGTCATATTCTTCTTACCCCAGTGAGTGGTCAAAGCTACTATTCGCCAACAGCATCATGCGCGGGTGACGGCGAGTTTGAAAACAGTCCCTAGGAATTAACCCACATTCCGCAGGTGCGATCGCAAAATGCTGTATTTTTGAAACATGGGTATTTCAGCATCACAAATCAAAGTAGAAGATATCGATCACTTAGGCATAGTGGCAGGGATTATTGATGAAATGGGTTTAGTTGAGCAAATTAACCAATTGCTTGGATGTCAATTCATTTATTAACGATCGCTGGTACTAAACAGATTTCCAACCTCAGTGAGGAACGCTGTTGGATTCTAAAGTTCTTTGGTGCTCCTTGTCGTAAATATTATCTCCTTTGCTAATGAACCTGCGGAATGTGGGTTTACAAAAGCGACATTAGTAATATATTACACAATTTTATTGTATTTTCTCCGAGTTATCACTAATTTCCTATTGCCTTCCCATCCAGATGAAACAAATATAATTTGCTGGTATCCACACCTAAATTCACCTGAGTGCCAGTATAAACATTACGATTAGAAGGCAAGCGGGCAATCAAAATAGAACTGCTTTGCCCTCCCTTGAGGCTACCAGCAGTGGTTCCATCGCGGCTGTCTTCCACCTCAACTCTGGACACTGGGGCGTCAAAATAGACAATCATCTCATGGCCGAGGGCTTCCACCGCTTCAACTTCAACTGGAAGACAGCGGTCTGGTGAGATATCAGCACCAGGGAGAGAAAAAGCTTCTGGACGCAAACCTGCAAGAATTGGTCGCTCAACATAATGCTGCAATTGAGAGTACCTGTCTACCACCGTCTGGTCTACCACTAGATGCTGACCAGCCACATCAATAATGAAGGTGCCGCTTTCTGTCTTTTGCAGTTGGGAGTGAAAGATATTCATTGCCGGAGAACCGATGAAACTAGCAACAAATACATTGGCAGGGTGGTCGTAGAGTGCTTGCGGAGGGGCGATTTGCTGTAACTCACCAGTTCGCATCACTGCTACGCGATCACCCATGGTCATCGCCTCTACTTGGTCATGAGTCACATATACCATAGTTGTCCTCATGCTGCGCTGCAATTGGGCAATTTCTGTGCGGATTTGCACCCGCATCTTGGCATCTAAATTAGACAGTGGTTCATCCATGAGAAACACCGCCGGGTCCCGTACTATCGCCCGTCCCATAGCCACCCGCTGTCGCTGTCCCCCAGACAAAGCCTTTGGCTTGCGCTCCAGCAATTGGGTCAACCCGAGCTTTTGAGCAGCCTCTTGGATGCGCTGTTGTCTCTCCTTCAGAGGCATCTTCATCATCCGCAGGGGAAATTCCAAATTCTGCTTCACCGTCATGTGGGGGTAAAGGGCATAATTCTGGAATACCATGGCAATATTGCGCTGCTGGGGGGTTTTGTCATTTACCACTTCGCCGTCGATGATCAGCTTACCCGCGCTAATCTCTTCCAAACCGGCTAGCATCCGCATAGCGGTGGACTTACCGCAGCCAGAGGGACCGACAAACACGAGAAACTCGCCATCTTTGATTTCTAAGCACAGGTCTTTGATGGCGGTGTAACCATCTGGGTAAATCTTGAAGACATTAGCAAATTCTACAGTTGCCATAACTAACCTTTAGTACCTGTGGTAGCCACGCCTTTGACAAACCACTTCTGAAACAGCAAGAAAATAATCAGGATGGGTGCAACCATCATCACACCGAAGGCCATAATATCTCCCCATTGAAGCGGTGGCAAAGTTTGGAAGGAAGCGATCGCCACTGGTAAGGGTCGGACTTTTTCGTCAATGGTGACCATGAGCGGCCAGAGGAAGGAACCCCACTGAGTCAAAAAGGTGAGAATGGTGACGCTGGCAAACACAGGTTTGGATACGGGCACGATAATTTTCCAGAAGATCTGCACAGTGCTGGCTCCGTCAATCCGTGCTGCTTCTTCCAATTCCTTGGGAAGAGCAATGAAGAAAGTGTAAAACAGGTAAATTGAAAAGGCATTGGCAATGAAGGGCAGAATTTGCACTATGTAGGTATTGCGCCAGCCCAACACTGCAACTTGGAAAAACAGGGGAGTTGCGATCGCTTCAAAGGGAATAATCATCAGAGCGATAACGACGGCCAACAGCCAATCTTTGCCCCGCCAACGCAGGCGAGCCAAGGCATAACCTGCCAAGGAATTGACCAACAACCCCCCCAGGACAATTGTGCCTGTAATCAAGACGGAGTTCCAGAAAAAGCGTCCAAAGTTCACCCGTTCAAAGACATCCCGATAGTTTTGCACTGATGCCTCCGTCGGGATAAAAGCCTTGAGGGTACCTGCTTCTGCCAGCACCAGATCATCGGGTTTGAGACTGCCGACAATCATAAACACAATTGGTCCAATGAACAGCAACGCCAAGACGGTGAGTAAGAAGTAGCTGCCTGTTACACTCAGTAATTTCTGGTTCTGACTTTTTTGAGACTTCATTTCAATTGGGAGTGGGGAGTAGGCAATAGGGAATGGGGAAAAGAAATTTTCATCACCTTGGGGATGTGCAAAAAATAAATTATCTCATATATTGCACTTACATCCTGTAAGAATAATATTATACGTAAAAATCCTGCCTACGCAGGCTAAAAACCCATAATTTATCGTTTTATTGATAAAAATATATAGAAACACATGCAGGCCACTCCCTAATCCCTACTCACTACTCAGCCGTGGAGTGGGGAGTTGAGAGTCTACTCAATTGCCCTTTCTTCCTTCACCACCAATCTTTGCACAATAGTAATCGCCAACACAATCAGGAAAAACACCACAGTCATCGCTGCGCCTTTGGCCATTTTTTGCTGCTCAAAAGCTACCTTCACCGCCTCATACATGACTGTAGTTGTAGCGTCATTTGGACCACCTTGGGTCATAATTTGCACTTGGTCAAACAGGCGAAAAGCCAAGATGGAAGTCACCAACATCACAAAGATGAGGGTGTTACGCAACTGGGGTAAGGTAACGTGGAGAAATTGATTCCATTTATTGCTACCGTCAATGGCTGCAGCTTCATACAACACCTTGGGAATCGACTGTAATCCAGTCAAAATAATCACCATCTGGAACCCCACCCCCTGCCAAATGGACAAGAGGATAATCGCAGGTAAGGCAAGCACTGGGTCATGGAGGAAATCTTTCGGTGTCCACACACCAAAGGTCACAGACTTCAGGAAAGCATTCATCAAACCATTAGCACTGGGAGCATAGATGAGAATCCAAACCACTGCCACTAGAGACATGGGAAACACTACTGGCATGAAGAACAGGGTGCGAAACAAGACCATCGCTTTGAGGGGGCGGTTCAGCAGCAAGGCTAACAAGAGCGCTAATGCTGTTTGCACTGGCACTATTACTAGGGCAAACAGACCATTGTTGAGTAAGGCGCGGAAGAAGGTGGGGTCGCTAAAAATTCTTCTGTACTGCTCAAAACCTACCCACTTAGTAGGCAAGGGCGAACCGAGTCGCAGGTTGGTCAAGGAGATTCCTACTGCTAGGGTGAAAGGCAGAGCAACGAACAGGAACAGTCCTATCAGCGCTGGTGCTGCCATGATTAGTGCCGTGAGCGTATCGTCTTTGAATTTGTCATTTGTCATTTGTCATTTGTTATTAGACCTCTTAAAAATCCTGAATACAATAGTTCAGCTTAACAGGGGTAGAGTTAAGAGTTAGGTTTATTTACGTCTACTTAATTATCTGAAATTTTGAATTTTGAGTTGTTTTGGTCATGGATCTGGATAGCCTTCGTTATCCTGAATGTCTTGGTCAATAGTAGCGACAGCTTTGTCTAAGGCTTTTTTGACATCTGTACCGTGGCGAATGTCGGCAAAGGCTTGCTGGAAGGCTGAGGTAATGACTGGGTAAGCAGGGGTTTGAGGACGGGGGACGCTTTGTCCTGCCAATAGCTGGGATGAGAATAGGCGTAGCGGACCACCTTCGGCGTAAAGTGGGGACTTAGCAATCGCTGTTTTGGTGGCAGGTACGGCTCCATTGGCATTGGTCATTGCCAGTACTTCATCGGTTCGCAACAAGAATTCTAAGAAGCCCATGGCTGCTTGCGGGTTTTGGCACTTGGTTGTGATACCCCAGTTCCAGGAACCTTGACCAGTTTTCGCTCCTTGACCGAAATTGGGCAGGGGCAACAATACTAAGTCATCACCAGCAGCTTTGACATAATCCTGATAGACCCAGTGACCTACCCAGGAGAGGGCAACTCTTCCTCTGGTAAAGGCAGCGTCATCAATATTGGGGTCCACATACCCTTTCTCAATCCAAGATTGCACCTGTTCCATCACCGCCACGGCTTGCTGATTGTTAAGCATGCCGTTAGCTGATTGGTAATCGCTACGATTAATCAGGTCACCCCCCGCTGACTGGATTAGGGGGGAGAAGCCATAGGTAATCCACTCGCCTCGATAGTTAAGCTTGAGGTCGAGGACTTGACCATCGGGGTCTTTCTGGGCTAGAGCAGCAAGGATTTGCTGGAATTCTGCGGATGTCCAAGGGTCTTCTTGACCAGTGGGAAGGCGGACTCCAGCTGCTTGGAGTTGACTGCGTCTTGCATACAAGCCAAGTCCAGAGTCAAAGGTACCCACGGAATAGAGACGACCCTTGTAGGTGCCCTGTTTGATAATAGAAGGCAGCAAATCCTTGCGGACTGTAGGCGTGATTAGGTCGTCTATGGGAATCAGGTTCCTTTGCCAGACATAGTTGTAGACGAAAGGTCCATCGAATTCCAGTACATCGGGCAAATCCCCAGAAATGGCCGCTGCTTGGATTTGGGCGTTATAGGAACCTTCCGGGAGGAATTTGAGTTCAACAGTAATTTCGTCTTGGGAAGCGTTGAAAAGTTGTACCTGTCGTTCGATGGTCTGGCGCTCAGCTTCTGGTCCGGAATGAGCCCAGACTTGGATGGTGTCCTCTCGATCAACTTGATTTGGACACCCGCTTAGACATAGAAGCAATGCTGTTAGTATGCTCAGCCAACGCCAGTTTTTCAATTCAAAACACATTGGAAACACCGATAAAATCCTTATTCACTGAGATATTGATTTCTCTCATGCCAAACCAAGCTAAGAAAAACAAGGGTTTTAAACATGAAGTTATCTCCTTTGCTAATGAACCTGCGGAATGTGGGATTAATTCCTAGGCGGACATTTGGGCTAATTGAGAATGCTGCAAGTTATGAGAAGATTGTTCAACGAAAAAATAGGCTTTTGAGGTAGTTTCTATTTTGGGCAACCGTACAATAACTGGTTCGGTTTTCCTTCCTTGTCTAACCAACACCCAATTATAAAAAGCCTACCCTTGTGAGTTCTGCCCTGCTCCCCTGCCTCTTCTATGGCCGACGATCACTCCGGCAAGACCTGACAATAGTACCCATGAAAGCACATTCATCCGAAAATCAAATATACTGACATCAAAAGTATTTAATAACACCAAGCATCCTAAGAGGAGAATGTAACTAAATAGTATTACTCGATCTTGTACTTTGAGTATTTCTTGATTTCGCAAACGCTTGATGCTGGCGATCGCAATCCAGGCAAATAAGCCGCAGAATAAAATAGTAGCAGGTAAACCGGTTTCTGAGGATAGCATCAAAAATAAATTGTGGGGATGACCCAACCAAATATCCATCTGGTCTTGGTACAGTTGGGTAAAGTTGCGTAAACCCCAACCAGTCCAAGGACGTTGCCAAGTCAAATCCCAAGCAAAATGCCACTGAGTTGTTCGCATTAAGGCAAGGGGACGATCTGGGTACATTTGGTCATTTAATCGTGCCCAAAAGAAAGCGGGGACAAATTTGCGAAACACTTCAGCAATGGGAGAAGGGGCAAAAGCAGCCACAGCAATGGTAGCTACCACCCCAGCGACCCCAGCTACCAATATTCGCCAACCTTGGTAAATACTATAAACCAAACAAGCGATCGCTCCAATTGCCCATGCATTGCGGGAGTTAGTCAGAATCAATGCAGTAAAATTAGCGATCGCAATTGCACCGAGGAAGAGGAAACCAAGGGGATAAGAATGACCGAAGGCTTCTGCCTTATGGATACAAGCCCCGTCGTTTACAACGGAAGGAGTTTGGGAGTCCTCCAAGCCCCTGACAAACATAAAACCTTCTTCCCTCTTCCCTCTTCCTTCTGACTTCATTTGACCCTTGTAGTTACCTTGGAGGGGAGTCAAAAGTTTAGTTCTTAGCTGTTGATAACCTTGCAGCCACAAACCCAATCCCAGGACAAAAACTATAACCAAATAAACCGCTAGGGTATTGGCGTACATAAACACAGAAGCCATGCGCCCAGGGGGATTACCTCCAGGTGCGATCGTCCAACCAAATATACTTTCCCATAGTGGTGGAGTAGTCCAACCCCAAAATAATTGTCCCCAACCCATAACAACCACCGGCACAGAAGTAATGACTAAAATCCAAGATATGCGCCGTAGTTGGCATGGCTTTTGAATCAGGCTGCTGAAACCAGCGAAGGCAAGAAAAAAAGGTAAAAAATTAAATAAGCCGAGAAATGCTTCAGTTTTATCAAAGGCAAAGCTGGCACTAATTATTAACAATAAACTCAGTAGGACAAATCCCCAATTGAGGGGATGGCGAATAATCGTGTGATAGTTTTGTAGCCAGGTAAATATTAACGCCACCCCAATAAATATAGCTCCCACCGATGGTAGCAAAGGCAATATCAATAATCCTAGTTGAATGCAGTGCCAACAGAATTTTAAACTAGGGAAATAAGCACCTAATTGAAAAGGTAATTTATTATCGATCATCTATATCTTAATCATCTTTAATTACTCTCGCGCTTATAAAAATCCAAAACCTTATTTTTACAGATCTAGTGCTTTGTCCCATTAATTTTGACGAGTCGCGGGCATGAGCGATCCCCGACTTCTATCCTAGGAATTGCTACAATGTGCGGATATTGATTCAGAAGTTGGGGATCTTTTACCTAGCCTGATGAACTAGTACAGTGGGCGCGGAAAGGTCGCAACCATTTATAAAACATCAAAGCAAGAGTTCACAATACTTTTGAATGCGTGAATGCGTGACTTCCAAAGCAGCGGTACTAGTGCGATGAACCACTAGGGTTTGTAGGCTGCACCGACTTGTAGGAACTGGCGGGGAGCAACTGTCGTCGTCCTAGGGTCGTTCGTCAATCTAAAATCTCAAATCTCAAATCTAAAATCCAAAATTCTTGGACGAATGATGATTAATTTCTTCAAGCTGGTTCCCAACATTCAGAACGAATCAGGCGAATTTGAGCCAAGGCAAAGATAGTTGGTATGATGCGACCATAATTAGTAGCGATCGCTCTCCATCCTAAATCAGCAAAGAACCAACCCCACATCATTGGACCAACAAAAGCAAACATACTCCTAACTGCACCATAACGGGCTGCACTCACGATCATGCCTCGCTTTGCCATTTGTAAGGCGGCATAATTTTGGAATTGGGTTGTAGCAACTTTACCTCCTTGAATTGCCACCTGTCGAGCCACTTGATAGCTAGCAAAGTGCGCCGCAAATTGACGGGCAATTTGTTGCAGCACAAATGGTTGTAGGACAGTAGTTACAGCGAGGGCACTACCACCTTTAAAAATTACACCCAAGGGGTCCCGTTGTAATGATAATGGCAAAGGTTCTTTCAGGTCTGATGTTGCTATTTGATTTTGTAAACCTACAGTCAATTGTCGTTTTTCTTTTTGCGGCAATTTTTTCCACACCTTTCCTAACAAAAATAAAAATACTTCTGCTTCTAAATCAACAGTTGCTAAATCTTGAGAGTAAGGGATTTTTAAATGTTTACATACCTGTACAATCGCCTGTCTGTAGGATACTTGATCGGTTTGACCCCGCAGCACAGTCATACCATCAGCGGCTAAAAAACGAAACCGTTCTTCGATCGCATCTAGCCAAGCTTGACGGTTTTGACTTTGAACCTCTATTGGTTCTGGGGTGTTGACATAGTCTAGGGGATTAAACTTACGACTGAAAAGAATTGCCGTTAAGTCCTGTAACTCCTCTTCAGTTGCTAGTTCTAGTACTGCCCTAAGTTCATCCAATTTCCCTTCCTCCCGTCCTTACGGTTTGTCTGTACCCTATTCTACTATTAGCTTTTAACAATGATTAGCAGTGATTTGTACAACAATTATCACAGAAGGCAGTCAAAATGAACTTCGTACACCGTCAACCATGAAAAAAGGTTTCTTTCCCTACCCCCTAAACCCTAACACCTAACCCCTATTTTCAAGTCAGTTCCCCTAGGGGAAAATCCCACACAAGCTGTCAACTGTCAACTGTCAACTAACAACTAACAACCATTTTCAAGCTAGCCCCTCATGTACGTTTGTACACAACCAAGCCATGAAAATGCTTTGTGACTAACTCCTCAAGGGCGCACGCAATGCGCCCCTACTCCTGAACTCCAAACTCCGAACTCCCTATTTTCAAGTTAGCCCCCCACGGTCAAATCTCACAACCTGCCCATGAAAATATATCTCAAGTGCGGCTCCCACACTTAAGCTGTCAACCATCAACCATCAACTAACAACTAACAACTAACAACCATTTTCAAGCTAGAGGGCATTCCTCCTGCCTCTGCCTTCTTCAAATTTTTTGACTAAATTATATTTATTTCCACCTACTTACTCCTATCCCGCCCAAAGATTACTGATAAAAAAACCACAGAGGCGCAGAGAACACAGAGGATAGAGAGGTTTAGGAGATAAGTAATCTTACACCGAGAAGGGAGTAGTTCTATTCCCCTCTTGTTTTTATTTTTCTTCGACCACGTATTATTAATTAACGTATTTATACTGATATAGTAGATAGATGTTGTGTTATATTTATCATTGATAAAAATATGATGAATCATAGACTATTTATCTAGCAAATATTCAAAAAATAGGCTATCCCTGAATAGGAACGCGACGATAAAAAGACTATTAACATAGAGGTTGATCGTGAAAAAGAACCTGCAATTTAAACTATTAACCGCTATCTGTTTAGTATTCTGCTCAACCTTTTTTTATAGCTTTCCTTCATCGGTAACCGCATCAGAAACTTTACAAAAAGGTTCTAAGGAAAGGAAAGATGATTTCCCAGGACGCAGAACAGGTGGTGCCACTAGGGGAAAATGTAGTAATACTGCTGGTCAGTTAGTAGCATTAGTTCCTAAAAATAATTTGGGACTAACAAAATTAGCCCGGACTCAGTTCTTGTTGAATTTATCTCAGGTTTCTCAAGCAACAGATGATAATCAGAATATTGTGTATGAAAAAGCTTGGAAAACTAATGGTTCTCCGGGAATAATCAATATTGATTTGACTGATTCTAAATCAATGCCAGTACTGAGTGTAGATGGCAAATATAATTGGTTATTTTCCATGATTTGCGAACCAACTAATAGATATAAAGATTTTGTGGTGCATGGATTAGTTCAACGAGTAAACCTATCACCAGCATTGTTACAAAAATTATCCCAGGCATCTCCCTTAGAGCGTGTTAGTTTGTATAATCAAGCTGGTCTATGGCAAGATGCTGTCAATACCTTGGCTCAAGAGCTTTCTAATCAACCAAATAATACTCAAATTGCTGCTACTTGGACAAAACTATTGCCATCAGAAAAATTAGACGCGATCGCGCTTTTCGCGGCTCCCCTTGGGATCATCGCCCAAAATTCCCTATTGAATGTGTAGCAGCAAAAGAATAGTCAAGAATAATTTCAGTAATTTTGCGGTTTTCCTAATGACTACTAGAAATAGTATCCTTGGGTGAATACAAATGATTAATTGAAACATCCATTATTACCCTTATTCCACTGATTAAAACTACAAATTACCAATTATCAATTACAAATTAAGTTGACATGATTAGCCAGGATTTTATCTATTAATAATATAGATAAAATCCTGATTTTAAAAAATATAAAAAATCGATATAAACTGACCAATCGAATTTGATTGTGAAATTATATAATAGGTTGTTTCTACTGCTCTCCCGATTGAATAAATATCCCCAGCATCACTTAAAAGCTTACCTGATTAATATCGGTTTACTAGAATCACTACTGATTGCTAGTCTATTAATTACAGGATTAACAGTGGGTATAAGAAAACTGGGGTGGTTGCAACTCTTAGAGTTGGCTACTTTTGATAAAATGGTACGCCTGCAACCGGATTTTTCTGAACCGGATGTTCCTCAGAAACCGCGACTCTTGATAGTTGAAATTACAGAAGCTGATATTCAGAAACAGAAAAGATTCCCGATTTCCGATTTAACACTTGCCAAAGTTTTACAAAAGTTACAACAGGCTCAACCAAAGGTGATTGGTTTGGATTTGTATCGTAATGTTCCCCAACCACCAGGTCATAATGTTCTAGTCAAAGAGCTTCAGGCATCTAATATTATTACTATTATTGAATTGAAGGATATTGATCAAGAAGGTGTATCCCCAATTCCTGGTATACCCCCAGAACGTATTGGCTTTAATGACTTGCTTTTAGATTCAGATGGTGTAGTTCGCCGCAATTTACTCTATGCTAAGATGGACTATCGCATATACTACTCATTTGCTGTGCGATTGGTTCTCAAATATTTGCAAAAAGATGATAGTTCCCTCCAAGTAACCGAATCTGGATTAAATTTTGGAGAAAATGTATTTCCTCGTTTGTACACTAATTCCGGCGGTTATGTAAATGTAGACAATGGAGGCCGTCAAATATTAATTTCCTGGAGTTCATCCAATAGAAGCTCCCGCAGAGTATCACTAACTCAAGTATTAGAAGGACAAGTTAACCCCGATTGGATTAAAGGTAAAATAGTATTAATTGGTACTAGTGCTCCGAGCGAAAAAGACCTATATTTCACGCCTTACAGTACTGTTCTTTCTGGAGCACCAAAGGTACCAGGAGTTTTTGTCCACGCCCAACTTGTGAGGCAGCTTTTAAGTACAACTATAGATAAACAACCCCTATTCTGGTTCTGGGATGAATGGGTAGAAGTATTATGGATATATGCTTGGGCTTCGGTAGGAGGTGTAATCGCATCGAGATTCCGGCATCCATTTTCTCTGCTATTGTCTGTAACTCTTGCCTTAGGAATTTTATTTGGTATTTGTTTTGGTTTATTTCTGCAAGCAGGCTGGATACCTCTGATACCTCCGGCTTTAGTCTTAATGTTAACAACTGTCAGTATTATTGCTTACAAGCAACTATATTATACTCTCCACGATTTGACCTCTAATTTACCGAATCGAGAACTATTTCTCAAGCGTTTGCAATGGTTAATTACAGACACTAAGCTGATTGGTAATAGACGATTTGCAGTTATGTTTTTGGATATAGATCGCTTCAAATTAATTAATGAAAGTTTTGGTCATCATGTTGGAGATAAGTTATTAATTGAAGTTACTCACAGACTAAAAAGTTGTATTGGAGCGAAAAAAAATATTGCTCGGGTAGGTGGAGATGAGTTTGCCATTTTATTGGATAAAATTAGGGATAGTAATGAAGCAATTGCCATTGCAGATAAATTACAAAAGGTAATGAGTTTGCCTTTTAAGAATAACAACCAAGAAATATTTACCAGCGTCAGTATTGGTATTGCTTTCAATCAACCAGAACTGGATTATCAAGCAGTAGATTTACTCCGAGATGCACATACAGCCATGTATCGAGCGAAAGATTCAGGGAAAGCTCGTCATCAAGTATTTGCCAATGGAATGCATACTCAAGTTGTCAAACGTTTACAAATAGAAGCAGAGCTTCGCAATGCTTTAAAGAAACACGAGTTCTATCTCAATTATCAGCCAATTATATCTTTAGAAACTGAAAAAATTATTGGTTTTGAAGCCCTTGTCAGGTGGCAACATCCCGAACGTGGATTTGTCTCGCCGGGAGAATTTATCCCAGTGGCTGAGGACACAGGACTAATTATCCCCTTGGGCAGATGGATTTTTCGGCAAGCTTGTCAACAATTATATGTTTGGCAAGTCCAATTTCCCTCAAATCCACCTCTAATGATGAGTATCAACCTTTCCGGACAAGAGCTAAATCAACCAGATTTAGTGGAGTGTATTGAAGATACCTTAATCACTACTGGTGTCAAAGAAGATAGTATCAAATTAGAAATTACCGAAACCGTAGCAATGCAAGATGTGGAAACTGCCATTTCTATTTTGCTGAGGTTAAGAGATTTAAATTTACGGTTGAGTATCGATGATTTTGGTACGGGATACTCTTCTTTGAGTTATTTACATCGCTTCCCTATTAATACCTTAAAGGTCGATCGCTCGTTTGTGAATCGCATGGGTGAAACTGATGAAGATGCAGCAATTGTACGTACAATTATTACCCTCAGTCATACTTTGGGTATGGATGTGGTGGCTGAAGGTATAGAAACTGAAGCACAGAAAGAACAATTGTACGGGTTAGGATGTGAATACGGACAAGGGTATTTGTTTTCTAAGCCTTTAGACACACAAAAGGCTACTCAATTGCTGCTGGTACAGCAGTTTGAGAGCCAGGAAGTCTGAGAAGTTGACGTACTCCCTGGGATAAATCCGCAGGGATTCTCAAAGGATATTACCAGGCAGGATAAATCCGTGCCTGTGCATCCTTTTTCCTGCTTCTTAGACTCTTAACTAGACTGTCACCAGTCCCCGTCAGAACGTCTCCACAGGCAATTTGCTCCACGCTGCGTCCCAGCGCGTTGACTCCTCTATTGCGGATCACTTGTGCTGCTGCTACATCTCGATGTGTTGTGTAGCCGCAT
>JASJDS010000223.1 GCA_030065055.1 Calothrix sp. MO_192.B10 | reverse complement strand
CAAATCAGCAACCGGGGTTGGGAACCAGCCTCGTAGACTGTGGATGCCTAAGCTCTACCAATTCGACCAGCAAGCGTAAGCATACTGGCTCGATGCGGCAACTTGGGCAGAAGAAACGTCAAAAATCCAACCTCAAATCCGATGGGGAATTAGAAACCCCGTCCTCCTTTGAGGCGGGGTAGTTCATTTACAAGAATTACTTCATCACCACTGGGTTAAACTATTGATTGGTTTAACCCCCTATTTATCTGCCCTAATCTGCACCGAACCCCTTCAGAGTTAGCAGTCTACGATTAGTGGTCACCGATCCCCCACTAATCGCCTTCTGCCTCCTGCCCTTGTACTTCTGCCTTGCTTAAATCCTCTTGCTGTTCTCCTTGGTCCTCTTGGGAAATTGGTTCTGATTCAACTTCAGGTTCAACTTCGGGTTCTTCTTCTTCTTTAGCTTGAAGTTTGGGAGGCTTGGGAGGACGTGCCAGAGCAGGATTCACCGGCGGTTTGGATTCTTCTGCTAAAGACCCTTTTTTGCCTTTACCCTTAGAGTTTTTACGATTTGATTTCCTAGAAGGTGTGGATTTCAAATTGTCAGAATCGCCCTCACTATTGGCTTTGGACTGACGCTCAGATTTTTTGATTGGACGTTCTACCATTGTTAATTTATGTGAATGTACTTGTTATGATACATGGCTTTCTTGATGATTTATCAGATCCCACAGAGGGCGTAGGGCGTGTTTTCAAAGTAGCCGTCACCCTGGAAGGGTGCGGCTATACGTACAAAGTCCGCCTGCGCGGACTAGGTCAAATCAAGGTTTTGAGCCTGCTCCCGGCAGGCTTTGTTCGTGTAGCTCCAGGCTAAGAGCTGAGAGCGGTTGGAGTTTGAAAACACGCCCTAGGCTATTGCAGTGGAATCAAGCTAAAATCTAAAATCTAAAATCCAAAATCCAAAATCCAAAATTGTATGGCGGAATTTTGTCTGCAAGCACCCTTTGTACCCGCAGGGGATCAACCCCAAGCGATCGCTCAATTAACAGCCAGTGTAAAATCTGGTCATCGCTTCCAAACTTTACTCGGAGCCACGGGTACTGGAAAAACCCACACTATAGCCAGAACCATTGAGAAGGTTGGTAAGCCCACCCTGGTATTGGCACATAATAAAACTTTGGCGGCACAGTTATGTAATGAGTTGCGGGAGTTCTTTCCCGGGAATGCGGTGGAATATTTTGTTAGTTATTACGATTACTATCAGCCGGAAGCATATATTCCCGTCAGCGATACCTATATTGAAAAAACTGCGTCAATTAACGATGAAATTGATATGTTGCGCCACTCCGCCACGCGATCGCTTTTTGAACGACGGGATGTGGTGGTAGTGGCTTCCATTAGTTGTATTTACGGCTTGGGAATGCCCTCAGAATACCTGAAAGCTGCCATTCCCTTACAGGTAGGTTTGGAGGTAAACCAACGGCAAATTTTACGCGCCCTAGCGTCGGTACAATACAACCGGAATGATATTGACATGGGTAGGGGAAGGTTTCGGGTACGGGGGGATGTGCTGGAAATTGGTCCTGCCTATGAAGATAGAATTATTCGGGTAGAATTTTTTGGGGATGAAATAGACGCGATTCGTTATCTAGACCCGGTGACGGGGGAAATTCTGTCCAGTGTGTCAGCGTTGAATATTTACCCGGCGCGTCACTTTGTCACTCCAGAAGAAAGGTTAGATGCAGCTTGCAATGATATTACAGCGGAGTTAACAATACGTAAGGCGCAGTTGGAAGAAGTAGGTAAATTAGTAGAAGCACAACGTATAGACCAGCGTACCCGCTATGATGTGGAGATGCTGAGGGAGGTGGGTTATTGCAATGGTGTGGAAAACTATTCCCGCCACCTAGCAGGGAGACAGGCTGGGGAACCACCAGAGTGTTTAATTGATTATTTTCCTAAAGATTGGTTGTTGGTAATTGATGAGTCCCATGTTACCGTACCCCAAATTCGCGGGATGTACAATGGCGACCAAGCCAGGAAAAAGGTATTAATTGAGCATGGCTTTCGTCTTCCTTCCGCAGCAGATAACCGTCCTCTCAAAGCTGAGGAATTTTGGCACAAGGTCAATCAGTGTATATTTGTCTCTGCTACCCCTGGTAATTGGGAATTGGAAATATCGGGGGATAATATCGCCGAACAGATTATTCGCCCCACCGGAGTGATCGATCCAGAAATTATTGTCCGTCCTACGGAAGGACAAATTGATGATTTACTGGGGGAAATTAAAGACAGATGCGATCGCACCGAGAGGGTATTGATTACTACCTTAACCAAACGCATGGCAGAGGACTTAACTGAATACCTGGAAGAAAATAGTATTCGGGTACGATACCTGCATTCTGAGATTAACTCCATTGAACGGATTGAGATTATCCAGGATTTACGGTCAGGTAAATTTGATGTTCTGGTGGGTGTAAATTTACTCCGGGAAGGGTTAGATTTACCGGAAGTTTCCCTAGTGGCAATATTAGATGCAGATAAGGAAGGATTTTTGCGTGCAGAGCGTTCCCTAATTCAAACCATCGGTAGGGCAGCCCGCCACATCCGGGGACAGGCGATTATGTATGCAGATAACTTCACCGATAGCATGAAAAAAGCCATTGATGAAACCGAAAGAAGAAGGGGGATTCAAATGGCATACAACAAAATGCATGGGATTACACCCCAACCCATTGTCAAGAAATCCAGCAATTCGATTTTATCTTTCCTGGAAATATCCCGTAGATTGAGCAGTCAAGACTTACAAGCTGTCGATGAAAACCTCAACGAAATTCCCCTAGAGCAAATTCCCGACTTAATTATTCAATTGGAAACCCAGATGAAAACAGCAGCCAAGAACCTAGAATTTGAATCAGCTGCCAAATTCCGCGATCGCATTAAACAACTACGGGATAAACTAGTGGGACGGGGGTGATAAGGAGAAAAGGTGCAGGGTGGGGAAATCCTGTAAGTCCAGATTATTTTGCGATTGCCACAACAAAATAGAGAAGTGGTGCAATAATCAAGGCTGGTAGAAAGGAAGCTACTCTCACCTGAGACACTTCTAATAAGTTACATCCCAGCCCTACAATTGTTAAACCACCCACACCGGTGATCAGCAATAAGTGGGGATCGTGAGTTGGATCTGATATAGATTGAACTAAAAATCCAGCTAAGAGCGAGACACCGCCTTGGTAAACCAGAATTACTAAAGATGAAAATCCTACTCCGATGCCAAAGCTACTACCAAGAGCTATGGAAGTTATCCCATCCATTGCGGCTTTCAACATCAGCAGAGTGTTATTCCCGGTTAAACCGTTGTTGAGGCTACCTATTAAAGTCATTGGTCCCACACAAAACAGTAAACTACCGGCAACAAACCCCTCTGTAAAATAACCACTTTTTTGCAAGCGTGCTTTCAGAAACTCTCCCACACTATAAAGTCTCTCTTCTAGTTGCCACCATTCGCCCAAAAGTCCGCCGATGATGATGGCGAGTAGCCCTAATACTACCCCATCAACTCGACTACTTTTGACTTGCAACAGGCTACCAGCCATTTGGAACCCGATGAACAGGGTAATCAACGCTACTCCTTGGGTAATGATGCGTTGCATCCTCAAGGGAAGGCGGTGTTTCAAGAGCATACCGCCAGTTGTACCCAAAATAACACTGATGGCATTGATCCAAGTGCCGTTTGTCTTTGCCCAAAAATCGAGTGTCATTTCAGTTATCAGTTATCAGTTATCAGTTATCAGTTTACTGACATCTTGCATGCCTCGTATTAATACTGATTTTATATGTCATTAATAAACATATATTTTTATCAATCACAGGAAAAATTAGCTTTTTTAGCCTGCGTAAGCAGGCTTTGCTTGTATAGCCGAGGCAGTTGCAGTGGCTTACCGCTAACGCGTCTACGGAGCGTCGCAATGACTGGGTACTATCTTTGAATGCAACTTAGTTTGAATGCAACTTAGTATGAGCTACTAAGCATCACCAATCATCTTAATTAAGAAATTAATTGCTTGGTCACCGCCCTTGTGAATTTTACTTAATTCAAACCCACTATTCATAATAATTTCCATGGCTTCATGACCTGATTCTTGATGTTCTTTTTCTACAGCATTGTGAATCACAAAATATTCGGAGTTTAATACATCGATGTAAGAAATACCAACGCCTAACAAAGCTTCTCTTAGCAGTTGCAGAATTTGATAAGCAGGAGCTTCCAAGCCGACAATAAATCCAATCGCTTCATCCTGGCTCATCTGGGATAATTCAACCACCGTTTCTTCAAATACATCGACAAAATATGTATCTAATTCCTGAGTAATGGAATAAGCAAAAGGAGATTGATTAATTAAGTTAGTCAGTAATTTACTGTGAATTTTGTCTTTATTTCCAGACCCACACTCACCGTAAGCAATTTCTGCTAATAAATATTGAATATCTGGGACATTTATACGAGCCAATGCGGCTCCATGCAATCGTGTTACTTGGCTAGAAAGGTATGACCATTGTTGCAAAAATTTGACTGCATCATTAATTCCCTGGTCAACTACTTGCTGGCGAAATCTTGACCGCAGTCTGTCCTCAATATTTTCTATGGAAAGTAACATCATATTATAGTTATTTTGACACTTGTCAGCGTGGAATTTGTACTGGAATTGTTCTAGAATGTTGGTGATGAAAAGGTGGAATTAATCTTTTGATATAAATCAAATATATACCATAGAAAATACATAAATAATAGTAATAACACTTAAATATTATACAAAGAATAATCGCTAAAAATAGTATTAATACTTTGAAAAGTATAAATTTATTATGAATATTTTCTCTAATTAGGGTCTGTTGAATAACTTTAAAACTCTTATCTTGTAAGCACCTAAGGCAATTTTTGTCAAAACAAGTGCAAGATAATAAGGATATAAGGCTTAAAAATCTTGCATCTTCAATTTTTTGGAGTCCAAAAAATTGGAAAAAATAGGGGTAAAACTGTTCCCGTTCGGCTGAACTCACGGCCGAAGCCTGTTAAGAGTTCCCTACCCCCCACAATCATGACTTTTACAGCAAGCCCTAATACTTTGTCCCATTAATTTTGACGAGTCGCGGGTGCGAGCGATCCCCGACTTCTATCCTAGGAATTGCTACAATGTGCAGATATTGATTTAGAAGTCGGGGATCTGTTAACTAGCCATCAGAACTTATGGGACAGACCACTAATTATGTTGTTTAGTTTTTGACAAGCTGACCAAAAAATTCATTAATAAGTAAACTCACATCTTGCACCAACAAAAATTGATGTAATTTCATCACTCAGTATTAAGAATAAAACCTTAATTTAGCGATAAAAACCAAGTAAAATAATGTAGCTTTATTGCGCCGCTTTTAAGCTTTCCGTGGTTTATACGGATAGGTGCAAGATATGAGCGCCCCCACGAGGGGGGAAGTCAAAAGTCAAAAGTCAAAAGTCAAAAGTATTAAACCCCCTCGCAACGAATGAAACAAACACATTTTTATTGCTTGGCTAAAACCCTTGCTATATAAGGGTTATAAAATGTGCAAGTTAAGAGTAAACGAAACTCAGACTTTGTTGTATAGCTTTGATAAGCTTTGACTAATTCTGAGGATGATTTATCTCATGACAAACGAATGGCACTAAGATAAAAGGTATTTCGAGAGGCTCTGCCTCTCATCAAGCCTCCAGGCTGGGCAAGGGTTGTGTCTTAACTTAGTGCCATTCCATTACAACCATTATTTCACATCAGGTGTTATTGGCAATTGGATATAAAAGGAAGTACCTTTCCCTAACTCGGACTGTACTTTCAAGCTTCCCTGATGTTTTTCTTCAATAATTTGTTTAGCAATGGCTAATCCCAAACCAGTACCTTTACCGACTCCTTTGGTAGTAAATAAATGATCAAAAATGCGTCTTTTTACCTCTTGACTCATTCCTTTACCATTATCAGTAATTGATATTTTTACTTGTTCATTTTCAGTTGTAGTTTGAACTATAATTTGATTGAGATTTGCGTTAATATCCTGGAAACTACGCCCATCATTAGACTCATCTAAGGCATCAATGGCATTTGCCAGAATATTCATAAATACCTGATTTAATTGACCAGGAAAACAATCAATTTGTGGTAAATTACCGTAATCTGTAATCACTTCAATTGCTGGACGTTGTTCATTAGCTTTGAGACGGTGTTTGAGAATTAAAATTGTGCTATCTAGCCCATCATGAATGTTGAATTTTACTTTATAATCTTTATCAGCACGTGAGAAAGTTCTTAAACTGGTGCTGATATTTTTCAATCGATCGCAAGCCATGACCATTGCATCTATCATTTTGGGTAAATCTTCCAGGCTATAATCCAAGTCAATTTCTTCTGCGTGTTCAAGAATTTCCTCGCCAGGTTCTGAAAAATTTTCTTGATATAGTTGTAAATGTTCGACAATATCTGCAAGGGTGGGTTTAGTTTGTTTGAGAGTAGCAGAAATAAACCCCAAAGGATTATTCATTTCATGTGCCACGCCAGCAACTAAATTACCAAGTGCTGACATTTTTTCGCTTTGAACGATTTTTAATTGTGCTTGTTGTAAATCTTGCAATGCTTGTTGAGCTTGTTGATAAAGTCGTGCGTTTTCTAGGGAGATTGCAGTTTGGGAAGAAAGTAAATTGATAACTTGTAGCCGCTCTTCAGTAAATACCCCACTTGTGAGTTTATTTTCTAAGTAAAGAATTGCCACCAAATGCCCTTGATGCATAATTGGTGTGCATAAAATACTCTTGGGTTGATGTTCGAGCATATATTCCCCAATTATTCCAGGAATATCTGTTTGGCAATTATCTATGACAATGGTTTCTTGGGTATTCTTGACATAGTTAATAATTTTTCTGGGAATATCTTTACAAGTATCTATTGATTGTGAGTCAAGGATGGTTTGTATTTGTTCTGGCAAATTTTCTTGATGATTAATAAAGGTAATTGCTTGGACTTGCCAAGTTTCATTGTCAGGAAGAATTAATGCAGATTTTTTAGCACCAGAATTTTCCAGAATAATTTGGGTAAGACTGGTAACGAGTTGTTCTAATTCGATGCTACTAGAAATAGTTTGAGCGGCTTTAAGAACTGAAGTAAAATCTAGGGCATCGGAAACACTGGTGCTGCCAGTGGTAGAACTGTGAGTAGATGAAAATATCTGAGCAAAAGTGATGTTTCCTATGGTTTCCCAGGGGTTGAGGGTGACTTGTCGCTGTTTTAGGATGGGTTTGAGCAGTTGGGGATAGCGTTTTTCTAAATCATCCGTTTTGGCTTTGGCTCCCCAACGAGCATAGCAATAGTATGCTTCTTGCATATATCCGCTGGCAATTTTCTCCTTGCCCCAGTTGAAATAGAATTTGGCAGCAAGTTCGTTGCTTAAGGCTTCTTCTTGGATGTAGCCGTTTTTCTTAGCTTTGCTTATGGCGTGATCATACAAATCTCCGGCTTCATAATTATTACCTAAAACCCGACATTTTTCTGCTTCTACTAAATAGTATTGGTGTAAAACATTCATGGGACAATGTTGTGCCCATTGTTTCATTTTTTCTTGGTTATCTATAACTTGATTAAGAAATTTTGTTTGTGTTTCTTGATTTACCTCTAAAAAGATACTAAGGTTTACCAGAGAATTGTAAAAATTGCATTGCCGAGAAATAACCATTGATAAACCACCAGAAGCATACCGCTCTACTTGGGTAGCGTATTCCTGAGCTAGTTCGTATTTGCCAAACAGATAACTGAGTTGGAACTTAGTAAAATAAAATTCTAGCAGTGCCATTCCATCATTGTTTTCACTAATAATGGGGAGTATGACCTCTTCATCACAGGCTTCACCTTTCAAACAACAGACATCATCAACTTCTCCCAATAAATTTAGGATTCTCTGCCTCTGAATTTGATTGTGTTGAATAAACCTGTCTTGCTTCATTTGCTGGAGTGCCTGGGTATGAATTAACATATCTTTGGCTAAGTTCTTCAGTTTTCGACCCAGGAAATATAAATGAGTATCGTAGTAACGGATGTTCATCCCCGCAAATTCAATATCTCCTGTTTCCAACCCAATTGAATAAGACTCCCAGAGGGATTGTACGGTTGCTTGAGTATGTTCCTTCCAATGGCGAACGAGACAATCAAATCCGTTCATCACCTTTGAAGTCATTTCTTTGGTATCAAATTGACTTAAAACCTTAATCGCTAATTGACCAAATCTATAGCCAGACTCAATATCTTCAACTAATCCGCAGAGAATAATTCCATAGCCTACATAGCCAAAAGCTGACTGGGGAGAATTGCCGTATTGAGCAGACAGACTCACTTGCTTCAATGGCACGAAAACGTATAGGTTTGGATCTGCTTGATAGGCAAAAGTTGTAATGTTGGATAAAATTCTCATTGCTGCCAAAGATGTTTTATCTGTCATCACAGGCAGATTAATTAAATCTTCAATGGGTCGATCAGCAAAGAGAGATGCAGTTTGCTTCAGTTCAGCCTGTATCTCAGAACTGCTAATATTTTTCGGGAATTCAATTCCCAATGATTTCAAAACTTCTTTTCCAAGTTTAACTGCTTCTAATGCTTGATTTTGTGCCCCATAGGCTTGAATTTGTACTTCATAAACTTTGACTTTATCTAAGGGATTTTCAACCCTATCTAAGACTTTTTGAATAAATTCCCCCATCAATTCAAAATTGCCAGCCAAATAAGCTGCTTCTCCTCCCAGGTTGTGCAATTCTAATGCCAATTGATACTGACTTTGCCAACAATCTGCTTTTAATAATTTAATTCCACAAATCGCATATTCGGTTGCAGCAGTGTACGCAGTAGAGACTCTTGCTTTCAAGCCAGCAGATAAATTTAACCAAGCCAGTTCTTCCCGTTCAGTAATTTCCGTAATTAGTTGAACACCATAATTTAATTGATTAACAATATCAAAGATTTTTTGATCTCGCTGTGTTGCTGGTATTTTCTGGAGTAAGAGTTGACCGATTTTTAGATGAGTTGCTTGTTTTTGGTCATCAGGAATCAGAGAATAGGCGGCTTGTTGGACGCGATCGTGCAGAAAGCGATAGGCTACATTTTTGATGTTACTAGTATTCCTATCTGTCTTATCATGGTCCAAATAAAATTTATACACTTGACTTTGTGGCAGAATCAACCCTTCCTGTAATGCTTTCCAGAGTTTAGTTGCCGTGTCAACAGGAGATTGTTCGGAAACAATCGCCAGAGTAATCAAATCAAATTGGTTACCAATACAAGCCGCCAATTTCAAAACCGCTTGTGTCTCCAGCGACAGTTTCTGCAACTGCAATGCCATGAACTCCACCACATCATCGGTCAATGCCAACTGTCGCACCGCAACCATATCGCATTGCCAGTAACCCAGTTCTGCCTGGAACTCAATCCAACCATCTTCGTGCAATCCTTTGAGAAACTGGGTTGTAAAAAAAGGATTTCCTTTGGTTTTTTGATACACCAACCGTGTCAGGGGTTGGGCTAATTCAAAAGAACAACTCAAGGTATCTGCCACCAATTGATTCACTGTCATTTCTGCCAAAGGTTCTAGGGTAATGGTATTGACTACCGCTTGTGCTTTGTGAATCTGTTCCAGCGTCAGCATCAAGGGATGTGCCGGAAACACTTCATTGTCTCGATAGGCTCCCAGAATCAGTAAATATCCACCACCAGCTTCACTCATCAATAGTTGCAGCAAGTTTAGGGAAGCTGAATCTGCCCATTGCAAGTCATCCAGGAACATCACCAAGGGATGCTCTTTTGTGGTGAACACTTGGATGAATTTTTGAAATAGTAAGTTGAAGCGATTTTGAGCAGCACTCCCTGAGAGTTGCGGGACAGGGGGTTGTTTGCCGATAATTCGCTCTAGTTCAGGAATTACCTCCACAATCACCTGCCCATTTTCACCCACTGCGGCGAGAATTTTAGTTCGCCATGTTGCTAGTTGGACATCGCTTTCACTCAGCAGTTGTCCCATCAAGTCACGGAAGGCTTGCACAAAGGCAGATAGGGGAATATTGCGATTAAATTGGTCAAATTTGCCTTTGATGAAGTAACCACGTTGCCGCACAATTGGTTTATGGACTTCATTGATTACCGCCGTTTTTCCAATGCCGGAAAATCCCGCTACTAGCATCATTTCTGAATTGCCATCGGCGACGCGCTCAAAACCTTCTAGTAAGGTTGCAACTTCTGTTTCTCGCCCATAGAGTTTTTCGGGGATGAGAAAGCGATCGCATACATCTGTCTGGGCAATTTCAAAATCTATAATTTTGCCAGTTTCTTTGAGTTGATATAAACAATTCTCCAAGTCATATTTCAATCCCAAAGCACTCTGATATCTATCTTCGGCGTTTTTTGCCATTAATTTATGAATGATATTATCCAAAGCTTTAGGTATTTCTTGACTGTTCACTGTTAACTGATAACTGTTAACAGAAGGAGGCATTTTAGCAATATGACAATGCACCAATTCCATCGGGTCATCAGATGTAAATGGTAATTCTCCTGTCAATAATTCATAAAATGTCACACCTAGAGAATAGAAATCGCTGCGGTAGTCTATTCCTCGGTTCATCCTACCTGTTTGTTCAGGGGAAATGTAAGCGAGGGTTCCTTCTAAAATATTAGGGTTTTTAATTTCTTGAGTTTCTTTAGGTAACAGAGAGGCAATACTAAAATCTATTAGTTTAACTTGTTTTGTTTGGGGATTAATCAGGATGTTTGCGGGTTTTATGTCTTTGTGGATAACGCGATTTTGACGTAAATCTTGAAGAATTTTAGTTAATTGAATAGCAATATGGAAAAAGTCTATTAGTGAGAGGTTTGTGGTTTTAGTATATTCTCGTAAAGAAATATCACCCTTATCTTCCATTACTAAAATATAACCATTACCATAGGTTTCTAATGATAAAGGACGAATGATACCGGGAACGTTGAGATTTTTGCTAATGGTATATTGGTTGTGAAATTGCAGTAATTCGTTGAAGCTGGGATATTCAGATGTCAGCCATTTCATGACTACTGGAAGTGATTCTGGCTCTCTGATGGCTCTGGCTCTATATACCCTGGTTTTAGAGCCTGCATACAGTTGAGAGCCAATTTGATATCCGGGAATGACAGGAACAGAGCTTGTAGTGGTCATTTATACTTACCTCATCGCGGAAGTTGGTTTTTACCTCATGAAGCTAGTATTCCCAAGAAATATCTTAAGTGTTTACAACGCGGTAAAAATCACTCAGAATAAGTGTAATCTCAGTATATACGCTATAATCACTCTAACCCTCTTTATTGAAGAAGGAAGAAGGAAGAAGGAAGAAGGAAGAAGGTTTAATTACAGGGGGATTCTGACCGAAAAATAAACTGGATACAAGCCCTCCGCAGTCGCTCATGGGGGAAACCACGCCATTTGCACTCTTAGTGGGAGACCACGCCAGTTCCTCCATTTGGGGAGACCCCAAGACCGGACTGGCTCCACAAGACCGCAATGGCTCCCCAAGACCGCGCTGCTCTGGTGGATTTATCCGTGGAGAGTCAAAAATGTTTTTCTTGTTCTCATTAGCCCTTCGATTCATCGATGGGGTAACTGATAACTGATAACTGATAACTGAAATGACCGAACAAGGCAAAAGTAAAAAGTAAAAAGGCAAAAGTAAAGAAAAAGAAAAATGGTCACCAAGCCCCTAAATTTATGATGCTGTGGGTCAATTAAGTGAGGGGTCAAATACATCACCCTGAAAACCCCGCTTTGCCGTTCTTGAGCACCCTGCAATGAATTGCGGGCTAATAAACCAAGTGCGTTGAAACGCACTGAAATATTTGGTATGTAGGCATAATTGGTCATACCCCCCAACCGATTCGCCCACAGTATCATTTATTTATGGAACGAAGTAAAAACATTTGTTTCGATACAGGTAGTGCAAGAAACAATACGTCCGTAATCTTATCCCCTCAATTTATTTATGGGGATTATCTTTTTACTTTTTACTTTTATCTTTTTACTTTTTAAAA
>JASJDS010000043.1 GCA_030065055.1 Calothrix sp. MO_192.B10 | reverse complement strand
CCTTCATAAGCGGGGTTATAAAAAACTGAAGCCCAGTGTTTATAGCCAATAGAAAGGTTTATTTCTGGATACCAACCCCCATTAAGTATTTTGAGTATTTTTATTTACTCGTATTGGAGAATGTTTCTGTAACTCTTTATGCTACATTCTGAAGTGAGGAATGTGGGCTAGAAAAATAATACCAGCCTTGGTATCCGTAATTGCGATCGTGTTGGTAATAAATTAATTTACAACACCAAATTACAAAAGTAATTCCCCAATTTAAAATCTAAAAGTGTATGAGGTTTGGTAATGAAACATCCCCAAGAAAATTCCTCCATAATCCGCGCTCATGTATTTATTTCCGGACGAGTTCAAGGGGTAGGTTATCGCTACGCCACGGTAGATACTGCCAGTAAGTTGGGATTAAGTGGTTGGGTGCGTAATCTTCCCGATTACCGCGTGGAGGCAGTGTTTGAAGGCTGGCACGATACAGTTGAAGAAATGATTCGTTGGTGTCATCAAGGACCCCCTGCTGCTGTTGTAGAAGATGTAGTAGTCGAGTATGAACAGCCAGAAGGATTAGGAGGGTTTGAAGTTAGAAGGTTTGGGTAGGAAGTTCGGAGTTCGGAGTTCGGAGTTCGGAGTTAGAATTCTTCCCTCCTTCCCTCCTTCCCTCCTTCCCCCTTCCCCTGTACAATATGACGGTTGTATGTACTCTGTGGCGGATTGTGATTGAGCGTTATACTTTGCCGGAAATGGGCAATCTCTGGACTGAAACCTATAAACTTAAAACTTGGCTACAAGTAGAAATTGCTGTATGTGAAGCACAGGCTGAGTTGGGTTATATCCCTAAAGAGGCGGTTGCAGAGATTAAGGCAAAGGCAAATTTTGACCCCCAACGGGTGCTGGAAATTGAGGCCGAAGTCCGCCACGATGTCATTGCCTTCTTGACAAATGTCAATGAATATGTAGGAGATGCGGGACGTTACATACACTTGGGTTTGACTAGCTCGGATGTACTAGATACTGCTTTGGCTCTACAGTTAGTTGCTAGTCTGGATTTATTGTTAAAACGTCTGGAAGATTTAATTGGAGCAATTCGCAAAAAGGCTAGGGAACATCGGCACACGGTGATGATTGGTCGTTCCCACGGTATCCATGCAGAACCAATATCCTTTGGTTTTAAGTTAGCTGGCTGGTTAGCAGAGGTGTTGCGCCATCAAGAACGTCTCACTCGATTAAGGGAAACCATTGCTGTGGGCAAGATTTCCGGTGCTGTGGGTACCTATGCTAATGTGGAACCTAGGGTAGAAGCGATCGCCTGTGCAAAAATGGGTCTGGAACCAGATACAGCCTCGACTCAGGTTATTTCCCGCGATCGCCATGCTGATTATGTACAATTATTAGCATTATTGGCTGCATCCATTGAGCGGTTTGCAGTGGAAATTCGCAATCTGCAAAAAACCGATGTTTTGGAAGTAGAAGAATACTTTTCTAAGGGTCAAAAAGGTTCTAGTGCCATGCCCCACAAACGCAATCCCATCCGTTCCGAACGATTAACGGGGATGGCACGCATGATTCGAGGTTATGCGGTTGCTGCGGTTGAAAATGTGGCACTGTGGCATGAAAGAGACATTTCCCACAGTTCTGTAGAAAGGGTAATGTTGCCAGATGCTTGCATTTTAACCCACTTTATGTTAAAGGAAATGACCGTATTGGTGGAAAATCTGCTGGTTTACCCAGAGAACATGGCACGGAATATGAATTGCTATGGTGGTGTGGTGTTCAGTCAACGGGTGTTGTTGGCTTTAGTAGAGAAAGGGATGCGCCGGGAAGAAGCCTATGCACTGGTACAAGAAAGTGCCCACAAAGCATGGAATCAACCAGATGGGAATTTTCGTGCTTTAATTAGCCAAGACAGTCGTGTGAGTGGAAAATTATCTGCACAAGAGATTGCCGCCTGTTTCGATCCACAACACCATTTACAGCACTTAGAGCAGGTGTATCAACGTCTGGATATCTAACCAGGTAACAATATCCTAAGTTTAACTCGCTACGCGAAAGGGAAGAAGGAAGAGGGAAGAGGGTTTGAGCAGTTCTACATCTGGTGTTGGGGATTTAAACCCCAATACCTTCTTCCTTCTCTTCAGTATTATTACTCATACTGAACCGAAAAATATTTTTTCTAGATGTATTAATTCAGGTATTATACTTACTCACATTATCTAGATTTAATGTAAAACAATAATATACATTTTTATATTATTTCCTAGATTGAGCATTTGTACATTCCAGCTCAATAGCAATAGGTGGATTTGATCCACAAAAATATAAATATCGGGTTTAGCATTTCACCACCAAATTTCATTTATTTGATTCTTGTTTGTAGAAAAGGTTGTATGAAAATACAGCTTTACATGGTTATAAGGTGTTTTGGTGCTTCTATGATAGAAATCCTGGCTACCCTTTCTGCTTCAGCAGCGGCAGGAATACGTATTGCTTTACCCTTGCTGATGATTGGTATATTGCAAGGAGAAAAACTCTGGTCGCAAGTCCCAATTTTGTCTTATGTTTATTCACCAATACTATTAGGATTACTTAGTAGTTGGACTGTATTGGAATTGGTTGCTGCCAAAAAGTTGCTGGGACAAAGAATACTACAACTCGTGCAATTATTTTTGTCTCCATTAGTAGGGGCAATTATGGGATTAGCCGTAGCTTCTGCCACAGAAATGCCTCACTGGGTAATTGGTTTGATTGGAGGAATGTTAGCTTTTATTCTCCAATTAGTCCAAGTAGGTTGGTTTTATCGTTTGCGTGGTTTGCCCGGTTGGGCTGTGTTCTTGCAAAATACCTTGTGTGTTGTGCTGGTATGCTTTGCTTTGGCTGCTCCCACCTCAGGGGGATTGATTGCTCTGATTTTACTCTGGTTTGCTGTTCTCAGTGGTAAATATTGGTATCGCTGGTATGGGCAGGGGAAGAAGAGGGAAGGAGTGAAGGAGTGATGGAGTTCGGAGTTCGGAGTGTGGGGAGTGTGGGAGTGAGGGAGTGAAGGAGTGAGGGAGGGAAGGAGTGATTCATTAAACTGTCAACTATCAACTAACAACTAACAACTAACAACCACCAACTAACAACTAACAACTAACAACTAACAACCAAAAAAGGTACAGCTTTTTAGGCTATACCCTTGATTGTTAGGTTGGGAGAGATTTTAGATTAGCAAGCCTGCCAGCCATAGCCAATTTCCAAGTCATGGGAATGCTCTACCGATTGATTGCAGCCTCCCTCGCAGCAGCGGCTTGATCCGGATGAATACCTAAGCGGGTAAGATTAATTCTACCTTTGCTATCAATCTCACGTACCTTGACAATGACTTCATCACCAACGGCTACTTCATCCTCAACCTTGCCGACGCGATAGTCAGCGAGTTGAGAAATATGGATCATGCCTTCTTTTCCAGGCAAAAATTCCACAAAAGCACCAATGGGTATAATTCGGGTGACACGCCCCACGTACACATCTCCTTCATTCAGTTTGCGCGTCATACCCTGAACTATGTTACGGGCTTTTCTAGCTCTGGTTTCATCTACGGCAGAAATGGTAACTGTGCCGTCATCTTCAATATCAATTTTGGCACCAGTTTCTTCGGTAATGCCTTTAATTGTTTTACCACCAGGACCAATTACTAAACCGATCATATCTGGATCGATTTTGATGGTTAACAGTCTGGGAGCATAAGAAGACATTTCACTGCGAGGCTCATTGATGACTTCCAACATCTTTTCCAGGATGTGCAAGCGGGCATCTTTGGCTTGATGAATGGCTTGAGCAATGGTTTCTAGGGATAAACCAGAAATTTTCATGTCCATTTGCAAGGCGGTAATCCCTGAATCTGTACCCGCAACTTTGAAGTCCATGTCCCCTAAAAAGTCTTCGATACCCTGAATGTCAGTCAGAACTCGGACTTCATCCCCTTCTTTAATTAATCCCATTGCTGCACCACTGACGGGTTTAGTAATGGGAACCCCTGCATCCATTAAGGATAAGGTGGAACCACACACCGAACCCATAGAAGTGGAACCATTAGAAGATAACACTTCTGATACTACGCGAATTACGTAGGGGAACTCGTCTTTTGCTGGTAATACTGGTAACAGTGCCCTTTCCGCTAATGCTCCGTGACCGATTTCTCTACGCCCGGGGGCACGTAATGGTTTGGTTTCTCCCACGGAGAAGGGGGGGAAGTTGTAATGGTGTATGTAACGCTTGGCTTGATCGGCTTGTAAGTCATCAGCTAAGTTCTGGGCATCTCCAGGGGTTCCTAGGGTGGCAGCAGATAATACCTGGGTTAATCCCCGATTAAATAAGCCAGTGCCATGAACCCGCTTTGATAACAAACCAACTTGACAAGAAACAGGACGTACTTCGTCTAATTTGCGACCATCAACGCGAATGTTATCTTCCACAATTTGGCGGCGCATTAGCTGTTTGGTAATACTTTTAAAAGTATTGCCCAGAGCCTTGGTATTTTCAGTTGCAGCAACTCGGATGGGATCTGTTTCTGGTAGTTCGGAAATAGCAGTGGCAATTGTTTCCTTAACCGCATCTAAAGCCGCATCCCGCGTGCTTTTATCCAAATCGAATTGTGCCAGGATTTTCTTAATTTCATCAGTTGCGCGATCGCTGATGAAGGTTTCCAAAGATGTATCTACTTCTGGTGGTTCTTCCTGGACAATTGTTAAACCCAGTTCTTCTACTAAATCTAACTGTGCCTGGATTAAGTCTTGCACAGCTTCATAGCCAAAGTCAATTGCCTCAATAATATCCCTTTCTGGCAGTTGATTGGCACCGGCTTCTACCATGATTACGCCATGGGGGGAACCAGCTACAACTAAATCTAAATCCCCAGATTCAACTTCTGCATAGGTGGGGTTGATAATAAAATCATCTCCAATTAAACCCACCCGTACTGCTGCCATCGGACCATTAAAAGGTATTTGGGCAACCAGGGTAGCAATGGAAGCACCTGTTACCGCCAAAACATCTGGTGGTACTTGTTCGTCCATTGATAGGGTGTATGCCACAATTTGTAAATCGTCACGCAACCACGATGGGAACAACGGACGTAGTGGGCGATCGATTAAACGGCTAGTAAGAGTTACTCTTTCCGGCGGACGACCTTCCCGCCGCATTATACCACCGGGAATCCTGCCGGCTGCATATAATCTTTCTTCGTAATCTACGGTGAGGGGTAGAAAATCAATGCCTTCTCTGGCAGAAGATCGTGTCGCCGACACTAAAACTGTTGTATCCCCAGATTCTATCAATACTGATCCACCCGCCTGGGGAGCTAGTAGACCAACCTTCAGTCGAATATCCCGTCCGTCAAAGGATATTGACTTTTCAAATTCTCCCATTCAGTTCTTTTTCCTTCTATGCACGCTATTCTCTCTCTGTGGCAATCCTAACATTTATGTACTATTACTGCTTGAGATTAAATGCAAAGATAATTGAAGAAGGAACAAGGAAGAAGGAACAAGGAAGAAGGTTCAATTAAAGGGGGATTCTGACCCCCTGTAATTGTAGACCAGTAAATCCATGATTTACTGGGAATCTTAAATCCTGGTTGGGCAAGGCATTCATGGCTTACCTTAAAAGTTATGTTATTAGCCCCTCATGAACGTTTGTACACAACCAAGGATGAAAATACCTCGACTGCGGCTCCCACACCTAAGCTGTCAACCATCAACTAACAACTAACAACTAACAACCTCTAACCATTTTCTAGCTATAAATAAGGATAGAGGAGGCATCAGACGCACCACCTCGTTGTAGAATAGATCTAGCACTTACGAATAAGCTCTGAAGAAACAAGGCAGGAGACCGAAGGCAGAAGGTAAGAGGATTTGACCTGTTTGTTCCATTCATAGCTAGGGGATTTTATTACTTATTACTTATTACTTATTACTTATAGGGTGGCTCCCCAAGTTCCAGCATTTAATTTAATTGGGCACAAATCTGAGTAGATCACAAATGGCAATTTTACACGGCAGTTGGTTAAGTAACAATCGGGATGGCTATTTATTTATTTGGGCCCAAACCTGGCGAACTCTAGAACCTAATTTGATTAATTGTGAGTTGACAAATGTCCCACAATACCCATTAGCGATCGCTCCAGAATCATTAAGGAAATGGTTAAACTCCCAGCACCCCGCACTTGCTAACTGTATTTTTCCCCAACAACCAGTTGCCACCTCTAAAACCAAGCAAAGTAAGGCTCAAAAGGAGCCGTCTGACGGTAAACGCAATTCACAAATCATTGCTCTGCCTACTTCTATCCAGAAGGATAAGAAAGGAGAAAATTTATCCATACTACCTCTGTATTCTTCCGTGCTAGAAGAGGAAGAGGATAAGGAATCTCTGCAATACTTGCAACCTTGGCAGGTAGATGGTTTTATCCTGCCACCTTTATCGGCAATCAGGTTTCTCAGTTCCCTACCGTTGCATATTGCCCATAGAGAAGATAGCTTTTTGGGCGGAGATTTACGCTTTTGGTCCCAGATTGCCCGCTGGAGTTTAGATTTGATCTCTCGGTCTAAATTTTTACCAACCATTGAGCGACATTTAGATGGCTCTAGTGTTGCCAAATGGCAAGCTCTGCTAGATAGTGCGGTGGATGGTACTCGTCTGGAAAGGTTTGCTCAACAAATGCCCCTAGGATGCCGTACCTATCAAGGCGAAGTAGAAAGTATTGATAATTCATCCATTACTAATTATTCTCCTTTTTCAGTAAATTTACTGATGGAGCCAGAGGAATTAATCCTCGATTTTCTCAACCAGATAATTGACAGTCAAATTCGCTCTATGATGGGTTCCCAACCTGTTTTAGAGCCAAGGGTGATGGCGGCATTACCATCGGCAGTGCGGCAATGGTTACAGGCATTAACTGCTACTAGCCATACGGTGAAAGCAGAACCTGGGGGATTGGAAAGACTGGAAGCGGTATTAAAATCTTGGACAATGCCCGTGCAATCCCAATTGACTGGGAAAAACCAGTTTCGCACCTGTTTTGTGTTAAATCCACCAGAGCCAGGGAATAGTGATTGGAGTTTGGGGTATTTTTTGCAGGCAGCAGACGATGCTGAATTTTTAGTGGATGCAGCAACTATTTGGAACCATCCGGTAGAAAGTTTTGTATATCAAAATCGGACTATTAAACAACCCCAAGAAATATTTTTACGGGGTTTGGGATTAGCTTCACGATTATACCCCGCGATGTCTGGCGACAAGGGGCAAAGCCCCTACGTATCCAGTTTAGAAGAGTCCCAACCCCTATCTTGCCCACTCAATCCCATGCAAGCCTATGAGTTTATTAAGTCTGTGGCATGGCGGTTTGAGGATAGTGGTTTGGGAGTGGTGTTACCTCCTAGTTTGGCAAATAGGGAAGGTTGGGCAAATCGTCTGGGTTTGAAGATTGCAGCTAAAACTTCCAGGAAAAAGTCGGAAAGATTGGGGTTGGAGAGTTTGCTGGCATTTGAGTGGCAATTAGCCATTGGTGGGCAAACCTTGTCTAAGAAAGAGTTTGATAGGTTAGTGGCGTTGAATAGTCCCCTAGTGGAAATTAATGGAGAGTGGGTAGAATTACGAGCCCAAGATATTAAAACAGCACAGGGATTTTTTGCTTCCCGGAAGGAACAAATGTCTCTGTCTTTGGAAGATGCATTGCGTTTGAGTTCGGGGGATACCCAGACAATCGAGAAACTTCCTGTGGTGAGTTTTGAAGCGTCTGGAGCATTACAGGAGTTAATATCTACCCTGACTAATAGCAGTGCTGTGGAAACTTTACCCAAACCTGCCAAATTTCAAGGGGATTTACGTCCCTATCAAGAACGGGGAATGGCTTGGTTGGCGTTTCTGGAACGTTGGGGTTTGGGCGCTTGTTTGGCGGATGACATGGGATTAGGTAAATGTGTTGCTAAAGATACTCAAGTATATATAAATGGTGAGTTAGCTACAGCAGCAGAAATTTGGTCTAATTATGCTGGAGAGGCAAAATTTGATGGTGAGGGTTTTTGGGCTGAACCTCAAGAATTATTAACGGTTAACTCTATTAATGAAACAACGGGTAAAATTATCCAGGCTCCCATCAAACGATTGTATCGGCAACAGGTTAAGGAAAAATTACGTAAAATTACTTTAACAGATGGTAGGAATATTACTATTACCAAACGCCATAAACTGTTGACAAATCGAGGTTGGACAAATCAATTGCGGGTGGGTGATTATGTTGGTGTTCCCAGTAAAATAGCTGGGGAAGGAAAACCAGAAGATGCAGTCGCGTTGCTGAGTACAGGTATAAGTTTATCTCACGCAAAGACGCAAAGACGCAAAGAATTGCAAGTAGATTTGCAGGAATTGGATACCACCCAACAATCCTTACAACGTCTCATCGATAGAGAAGTATTTTATTGCCAAATAGAAAGCATTGAAGATGTGGATTATGAGGGGTGGGTTTATGACTTTGAAGTGGAGGAACATCATAATTTTGTGGCAAACAATATTATCTGCCACAACACAATCCAATTTATTGCCTTTCTTCTCCATCTCCAGGAAAAAAAATCCCTAGAAAAACCTACACTATTAGTTTGTCCAACTTCTGTTTTAGGTAACTGGGAACGGGAGGTAAGGAAATTTGCCCCCACCCTTAAGGTTTTGCAGTATCACGGTGATAAGCGTCCTAAGGGGAAAAAGTTTGCGGAAGCTGCGAAGAAACAGGATTTGGTAATTACCAGTTATTCCTTGGTGCATCGGGATTTAAAATCATTACAGGGAGTTGAGTGGCAAGTAATCGCCTTAGATGAAGCTCAGAATGTGAAAAATCCCGAAGCAAAGCAGTCACAAGCAGTAAGGGAATTAGAATCTACATTTAGAGTTGCTCTGACAGGTACTCCTGTAGAAAATAGACTGCAAGAACTTTGGTCAATTTTAGACTTCCTCAATCCTGGTTATTTAGGTAATCGCCAATTCTTCCAGCGACGGTTTGCCATGCCCATAGAAAAGTATGGCGATACAGCTTCCTTAAGTCAATTACGTTCCTTAGTACAACCCTTTATTTTACGCCGCTTGAAAACAGACCGCAACATTATTCAAGACTTGCCAGACAAGCAGGAAATGAACGTATTTTGTGGTTTGAGTCCAGAACAAGCCCAATTATATCAAGAGGTAGTGGATGCATCCTTAGCAGAAATTGAAGCAGCGGAGGGATTGCAACGAAGGGGAATGATTCTAGGTTTACTGGTAAAACTCAAACAAATCTGCAATCATCCAGAGCAATATTTAAAACAAAAACAACTCACAGAACCCCGCTTATCTGGGAAATTGCTACGTTTGCAGGAAATGTTAGAAGAGTTACTATCAGAAGGGGACAGGGCTTTAATTTTCACACAATTCGCAGAATGGGGCAAGTTGCTCCAACCCTACTTAGAAAAGCGTTTGGGAAGGGAAATATTGTTTTTATACGGTAGTACTCGGAAAAAACAACGAGAGGAAATAGTCGATCGCTTCCAACATGATCCCCAAGGTCCACCGATTATGATACTATCCATCAAAGCCGGAGGTGTGGGGCTTAACTTGACTAGGGCGAATCATGTGTTCCACTTTGATAGGTGGTGGAACCCAGCAGTTGAGAATCAAGCCACCGATAGGGTATTTCGCATTGGTCAAAAACGTAACGTCCAAGTCCATAAATTTGTTTGTACCGGCACCTTGGAAGAAAAGATTCATGACATGATTGAAAGTAAGAAACAACTAGCCGAACAAGTTGTAGGTACAGGGGAAGAATGGTTAACAGAATTGGATACAGACCAATTGCGTAATTTACTGATACTTGACCGCAATGCAATCATTGGCGAGGAGGATGAATCATGAGTAGTGAAACCTTACAAGCGAGTAGAGAATGGTGGTCCCAGCGTTGGCTAGATTTGCTTGATTCCTATCGCTTCAAAAAACGTCTAGAACGGGCGCGTAACTATGCACGCCAGGGTAATATTCTGAACATCGAATTTAAGGGAGCTAAGGTTTTAGCTCAGGTACAAGGTAGTGAACCCGAACCCTATAGTCTGTCCTTGTCTTTGGATGCATTTACAGAAGAAGAATGGGGTTTCGTGGTGGAAACTATGGCAAGTAAAGCCATTTTTGCAGCCAAGCTGTTAGCTGGAGAAATGCCACAAAATATTGAAGAAGTGTTTGCGGCTAATGGTTTATCCCTCTTCCCCTTTACATTATCCGATGTGCATAGTAAATGTTCTTGCCCAGACAAAGCCAATCCCTGCAAGCATATAGGAGCAGTATACTACCAATTGGGCGATCGCTTTAGTGAAGATCCTTTTGTCTTATTCCAATTAAGGGGTCGTACCAAAGAGCAAATTATCAACGATTTGCGTCTGTTTCGCAGCAATAGCATGGAAACAGCCATAACTACAACCGCAGAAGAACAGGAATCAACTGCTCCAGAAACCCATCCAGTCAACCTTGATGCTTTCTGGGAATACAATCAACCTTTAGAGTCTTCTTTGGTAGTTATTGCTCCATCCAGTGGGGAAACCGTGTTAGATGTATTAGGGGCAATTCCCCTAGCCAAGGAAGAAGAAAGTCTGAGTAATGTCACGTCTGCCGATGTGGTGATGAAATTTCTAGATATCCTATACAAAGATGTGAGTCAGAAAGCAATGTTAGAAGCAATGAATTTGGGAAATTAGTTGATGGTTGTTAGTTGTTAGTTGTTAGTTGATGGTTGACGGTTGGTAGTGGGTAGTTTAACTCCTTCACTCCTTCACTCCATCACTCCATCACTCCGAACTCCGAACTCCGAACTCCGAACTCCGAACTCATATTTGATGTATCTTGGGTACAAGGAAAATTAATCAGTTTGAATTGCTCCCCTTGACATCAAGTATTGTGAGTGGAAAAAAATTACCAGAAACTACTGCCTACGTCAGGATTATTCGTCAATCCTGGCAACATGGTTTACTTGAAGGAGAAGTGAATGCAGGTGATTTTGCATGGCAGTTCCAGTGGCATTTTCGCCGGGGTGAATTGTCTGTGAAACCCTCCCAAGGCCGTGCTTTAATTAAAGAACCCCTCGGTCGGTTTTTGGAACAAAAAGATTACCAGTTAGAGCCGGGAGGGGATTATAATTTTACAATCAGGGCACAGTTGTGACAAGGCAGTTTCGTGATGATGGGATGATGACACTTAGATCCCCGACTTTTTGAAAAAGTCGGGGATATGGACACCGCGAGTCAAGAAAGTGGTAGTTGGATATGAGTAGTAAATAAACTCTGTACACGTTGTAACTGATAAGCAACTTGGTAAAGTAAATCACCTTTACCTAATAAATAAGCTGCTGATGTTTTCTTGCCACCCAGAATAATTTGAGAATCTGCTTCACTAGCTGTACGTAGAGCAATTCTTCCTGGTAAATTGGCACGAATTAGGGGAGTGACTACTTTTGCTTCCGGACGTTGGGTGGCGATAATCAGATGAATTCCTGCTGCTCTTGCTTTTGCACCTAAGCGTTTAATGCTTTGTTCTAATGCAGTGCGGGATTCCTTTTCAGCCATAAAATCAGCATATTCATCAAAAATACAGACTATTCTAGGTATCAGGTTCGCAGAAGCTTGGTTATAAGAACTTAAATCATTACATCTTGCTTTTTCAAACTTTTGGTAACGCAACTCCATTTCCCATACCAATTCATCCATCAGTTCAATAGCGCGTTCTTCATCTTTAACAACGGGTGAGCGCAACCACCCCATTTCCTCAAATTCTGGAAATGTCACCCGTTTGGGATCGACAAGACATATTTGCAGCTGTTGGGGAGAATGATGATATAGTAAACTGAGAAGGAGCGATCGCAAAAATTCACTTTTACCGCTTCCAGTTGTACCACCTACCAAAAAGTGACAGGTATTGGGATCTGATAAATCAGCTTCGATTAGTTTTCCTTCCAAATCTACACCAATAGCAATTTTTACGGCTGAATTTGCAGGTAAATATTTCGATTGTATATAATCCTCAAATCTGGCAACTTGTCTATCCTTGCGGGGTAAATCTACACTAATAAAGCCAGCTTGGGGAGCAATTAAAGGTGGATTTTCTAAGCCTAATTGTACTTGTAAATCTGCGGATAATTTTAATATGGTAGCTACTTTTATACCCAGTTGTGGTTTTAGTTTAACACGGATAAAACTAGGCGCAGCTACTACTCCTTGATAATCTACTCCCACCCCAAAAGATTCTAAAGTATTAACTAACTCTTCACCTATATTTCCAAACAAATCTTCTGGCTCATTTGTTTTCAAGCCTACCTTCGTAGGCTTTGTTCCTGTAGCCTCACCCTTCCAGGGTGAAGGTTCTTGCAATGAATGTTGATGAACAAAATAAGTCTGACATTTTTTCTGTTGGGGGCAGATTTGACATAAATGGGGTTGAGTTGTTGACGGTGGTGGATTATCTTGATTTGGTTCCCAATTTATCCATGTTTGCATCTGCTGCAACTTATAAGGGATAAGTTGATGTACTGTATTTTCTAACTGTTCCCACGAGTATTTATATTCTTTAAATTCTGGTAAAACACAATAAACCGCAGAATCCACCCCTACTTTTTTCTGTTGGTTGAGTATATAACTATAAATAGCTACTTGCGCCAATTGTGCGGAAGGATCGACGGGTTGATAGGTTTTCAACTCGACGACACATAAACGTTTGAGGGCAAAGTTAAATACTAAACAATCAAACTCCCCTAATACTCTTTGTTCGGTTCCATCTGGTAATTTAAAATAATGTTCTAATTTCCGTTCTTCTTGAATAAAGGTATTAGCAATTACTTTGTCAGCACTACAATATTCACGATTAATAATCAATAATTCCGCCAAGTGTTTGATGAATCCTTGTAATCCTTGCCAAACTTTTAATAATGTTGCTCCCTGACTAGGGTCTTTGGCAATAACTTGATTTAAATAAGGATAAAATTTTAATTCATAAAATAAGTTTTGCATTCCTGAAGATACATCTTCTAAGCGTAATTGGTCAGCATTTAAGAGAAATAATTGGGTAAATTTTGGTTCTATTATGGCTAATTTAATAAAATCATCAGCTAACTTATGAAATGTATTCCCTACCCCACCAAATGGTTGTTCTGGTGGAATGAAGATACTGTCACCATGAAAATGATGATATAAATAAAATAAACGAGGACATTCAAAAGCTAATCTAACCTTAGTTGCACTGAATGATGAAGTTTTTGATTCATCTTTCGTTTTCTTTGTAGCATAATTTTTCATAGTCTTAGATTGATCAAATTCTAATAATTGACGATGAATAGCAGCTAAATAAACTGTATCTAAAGCAGCATATTTAAGTTGCGTTGTCGTTAAAGGACGTTTACCCCAATCACTTTTTTGTTCGGATTTATTAACCCCAGTAAACTCACATAGTTCTTCTGCAAGAGTTTTTAGTTTTAAATTAGAAACTTGTAAAGCTGACTTGGTAATTTTTTTCGCTAATTTCAGGGTACAGGTAACATTTTGGGCAGAATTACCACCTAAATACCGCAAATCAAAAGATGCATTGTGAAATATCTTTTCAACTTGAGGGTTGAGCATTATTTGCTGAATGAAATATACTGTCAAATGAGGCTTATTTAAAACATCCAATATATAAGCATATTCCCCCGTTAAATCTGTAGATTCTGCTAACACCTGAATTAAGGATAATTTAGGAGAGGAGGTATACCAGTCAGCAACCTCCGTATCTAACCAAAGTCTCTTAGCTAAGGTAAAGCTATTGATTTGTGATTTAATGTCATTGTCTATTGTCAGATAATGCATTGCTTTAAGTAACTACACAAATTAATTGGTCTTGCAATTTTCCTTTAGGATTAATTATTTTTACTTTTCTTTCCTGACACAACAGTTTAATTAATAATTTCACATCTTCTTCCGTAGCATAATCGAATTCACTAATAGCTTGATTCACCAATGTTGGTATACCCATAAAATGTTGGGTTATCACTAGGTTAGAGAGAAAATTTTTGACTTCTCGTAAATCTTTTATTTTTCTCCCATTACCGTTATTTACAGATGCTGGTTTTTCCATAACTCCCAACTCTTGCAATAAAACGCAATTTTGCAAAATTTTAGATTCACGACTTAGAGATTGTAATTCTTCGACATTAATTGTTTTCCCAGAAATTACTAATTCCTGGGCTAGAGAGGAGTTGACTAAGTTTTGATAGGTTGCTAATTGATGTACGGAAGATAAATGAGGTTTGATGTGGGTATTGTGAGTACCTCGAAAAATTTGTTGATATAATTGATAGCCTTTCAATTTGCCATTACCCACACTACTCAACCTAATTAGGAATAATTTGTGACAAATTTTATTGGTAATTACTTTTTGGGAAGCATTCATCACATGAAAAAAACTGTTCATATTTGAATCTTCTGTCCAAACTATCCCTACTTTTTCCCTATTTGATGATTGATAGCTAAAGGAATAGTTATTATACTTGCCAGCAATTAATTTTTGTTTAATAGAATTGATTTGCAATGCTGACAATGCCGATTGCAACATCCCGATCAGATCGGGTGCAGATAAGAGACTTATTTTCTGGATTTTCTTTTGGGTTTTAACTAATTCTTTTTGCCAAATTAGTTGAAATTCAGCTTGGGTTATACTCTCTTCCGAAGGAAGAGAAATTACAGGTATATTTGTTTTTTCAATTTTAAGAGTAACATTTTTATTATTGGCAGATGCTGTCTTATCTCCCTGTACTTTACCTTTTTCGAGAGTGATGTTTATCCGACCTCTATTATGAATATCAATCTTATATAATTGATACTTTTCTCTCCCTAGTATAATTGTATTTCTAGGGTAAGTTTTACCACGAGGAAAAGTTTCCTCTAATAGTTGTCTAGTCAGGGGATAAATGGGTGTGTCAGGTTTGGAATTAGCTTGTTTATGTAATGGTTGTAGTCGATAAGCCCAAATTGATTCTGCTTGGTCTAAATTAATTGATCGCAGTGTAATTTTTTTTTCTATTCTTGCTTTATCGCACTGAAAAATCTTATTACAAGCTCGCATCCAAGGATCTCTAACAATACTGATAACAATTAAAAAGTTTTTCAGGCTCTCATTATGAATAGCTGTATTAATACTAAATATTGGTTGGGGATTAGATTCCCAATTTGCTGTGCTTTCAACTTGATCGAAACATAAAACTATAGGTTGGGTTTCTGTAGATATTTTGCCGAAATTTGCCAAAATATTTTTAGCCGCATCTTCCGAATCAATACAAAATTTGACTTTTAAAGCTTGCATTGATTCTTCACTGAAGTTGTCTCCTCGTAACCATTCACAGGCTAAAGGGTATAGTTCTGGATTAGTTAAGTCATGTAAAATGCCAAAAAATATCTCAGGATTGTAGATACTCTCTTGCTGATATGTATCTTTCAAATGCTTGATAAAATTTTGGCGATTATTAAGTAATATTTTCCAAATGCTATCATCTAAAATGCGCTGTTTTAAACTGCGTTTAGTAAAAGCAGATAAGCTTTTTAGCCACAGCATTAATTGAGAATCTGTTTGACCTTCTGGTACTTTGATTAAACTATCAACTGTAGAACGTAATATATGTCTCCAGATATGCTCATTATCAGCCCAAGGACCAATATAAGTAAAAAAAGCTTTGGGGTTAAAGTTTCGTTTTAACCTACCCAAGAGATAACTTTTACCAGAACCAGAATCACCTATCAGTAAAAGAGTACGACTGCGATTATCCATCCGTACAAGGTCTAAAAAACCTTCAATTTCAGTAATTACCTCTTGATGAATAGAGTCAACTAGAGAATTTGTGTCTTGATTCTCTGTCCAAAAATTACCTACTCTGATATTTACCAAATCAAACGGATTGACTTCGCGTTTAATAATTTCATTAATTGATGCCATACTGATACCCTAGTGAGAGAGCGAACTTATTTGATAAATAAAATGTTTTTGTACTATTTAGTACACACTAATAAAAAATAGGGAACCACCCACATTTTGAGGGATTCCAGTCGCTACTTGTTCTGGTGTATAGTGGGTTGGATCTAGCAAAGTACTCAACTCGATTTGATCATTTTTTTCCAACCGATAAAGTGCTTTATCCAACTCATCCCGTGATAGGGGTGGTTGTAATTTTTCTCTGAGGTGGAAAATTGGTAAGTAGTTATTTGTACCGAGTTCTGTATCTAACTTCCGGATGGTTTGTAAAATTTCTTCATCAGTAATACTAGTACCCTGCTGAAACTCAGGATCTGGAGTAGGCACAACTACTGGCTGAACCACTACAGATTTCCGCAAAAACCGCAGGTAATTACCCAATAAATCCAAGCTGATAGTAGCAGCACCCTTGGGACTATACTCTTCTCGTAAATACTCCAAACCCCTCTCAGTTATCCATACCTCAGCACCCTTCTGTTTGCGCTTCATCTGTAACTCAATCAATCCCTTTTCCTGGAAGCTTGTCAATATCTTCTCTCTCTCCGCAGCTTTCAAGGATTTAGGGGTGATTTTACTGGGAGTAATTTTCCCAGAAGCTTTACTAATGCTTTCTAATACCTTACGTTCTTTTTTTGTTAATGGTAACTCTGTTTCACTTGCATTCAGTACAGCTTTGCCGGGAGGTAAAATTTTTACAGAGCTAATTTCCCTTGTATAGTCTACGATTTCCCGACTACCTAAGTCCTGACAAACTTTATTTTTTGCTTTGATAGAACTGAAAATATTCGCACTCCAGTTTGAATGATAATTGGCGCATCCCAATAATTTCAAGAGAAATTTTAATTCATCTGTATCCATAGGAGTAATCTTACTTGTATCGAACATAACTTTACTTTAGCGCACATAAATAGCATTGTGAACATCTAAATTTGACAACGTGATACTCTCAAAAAATTTGCCAAAAAGCGATCGCATTTTTATATTTATTCAAAAAAAGAGGATATTTCCTCTAGGAAACATCCTCTAAATGTATACAAAACTGAGATATTCTTCAGAAGAATTATGACAAAATCAAATGGTATTTTCCTCTTATTTATCCTGATTGCTGATTTAACCAAGCTTCTAAATCAGCAACCCCAGAAAAGTCTAATAAAGCTTCCCCCAAGTTCTCTAATTGTTCAATCGATAATCCTTGAATTTGCTCAATTAATGATGAATCAATCTCACCAACACGGCGATTGAGTAAACGCATAATTAAACGTTGCTCTCCTGACTGTACAGCTTTTTCTCTATCTCTTTGATAAAGTGGTTCTAATCGCATAATTAACTCCCTATCATCTTCATCTAACTCTTGATTAATTCTCAAATTTTCGCGCAGATTGTAAACAAGTTCGAGTGTTGTTTGTTGGTATGGATGATTTAATGGTAACCCTTGCAACTCAAGAATCGCTCTCTCCTGTACTCTTCCCCTACCCAAAAGCCTCAACCACAATGTTTCTGGTATCTGTGGTAGTTGGTGTATTGCCACAATTGCTGTCCGTAAGGCATCACCGAGAAAGTGTACTCCTGAGAACCATCCGTCTTTTTGGTTAACGTTAAAGCTAGTTAATATAGCTGGGGATGCAGTTGGAGTAAGAATCCACAATTTGGGAATTTTCTCTTCTTGGAGTTTGGCTTTATTTCCCTTAGCTTCCCGTCGCAGTCTACCCTTTACTTCTAATAATTTTAGAATACAATCACAGATTTCATCAGCAGAAGCAGCATTACGAAATGGTTCTAATATTGCAGGATATTCTGCAAATCTTCCTAGTAATCCTAGTACGTATAAATTAGAAGTTCGCTGTGCTGAAGGAGTAAATAAAAGGTCTATTTCTTTAATTTCTCCCAAAACCTTTTCTGATGGCTTAACTTCTCCATAATCTTTGAGTAATTGTTCTAGATAATCCTTGGCAAATTGGTCATGTATAAAGCGCGTCATTTAGGATAAAATACAAGATTTAGTAAAGTAGGTTGGGTTAAGGGAAACGCAACCCAACAGAAATACTTGTTGTTGGGTTTCATTCTATTGCTATGCAACGCTAACGCGAACAACCCAACCTACAGCTATCATGTCTTAAATTTACTCTATTCAACTAACGCTTCCATTGCTCTAATAAATAGGCATAAAACCAACCTTTATCCACCTCATCCATCGCATAAATTTTCCTGCCACCAGATACTACTTTTGTATTTCCTTGACTCATACCACTAGTAATAATTTCCGTTTCCCACTCCCGTAATTTAAAAGCATCTGGATTACCTAAATAAGCCGTAGCTAATACATCCCATGCATAATAATCTTGGGGAATTACCAAGGCATAACACTGTCCTACTAAATCAGAAACCGGATATTTTCTTTGTCGCCCAATTTTTTGCACAAACTCTGAAGTGACAGGCACAGTATTAGTAATATCCAAAGGACACATAATAATTTCAATTCCACTTTGCCATACCCTAGCTGCGGAAATGGGGTCCCAATACACATTCCATTCCGCCGAACCATCTTGTCCCGGTTCCCAACCTTGCTCCACATTTCCAGGGACATTTAAAGCACCACCCATCCAGACAATTTTGGCAATTTTACCCTCAATATCCGGTGCTTTATCTAACGCAGTTGCAACGGTTGTTAATGGTCCTGTAACCATGAGTGTGACTGATTCCGGTGCTTCTCGCAACACCTGAACCATAAAATCTTCACCTGCTTCTGCAACTAAAGGGGTGCCAATAGTATCACTTTCATTCAAAATTGGTAAATGATCAACCACAAAGGAATCGCGGCGATAAAGGTAAGGGAAAGGATTGATACCCCGTACCCTACTTTCTGCTACTGGAATCTGGGAACCCCCCATTAACTCTAAAATTTTACGTGTAGCACTAACAGCAGGTTGGACATAACAATCAGCAGGAGTAACAACAACACCCAGAAGTTCCACATGCTCCATGGTCATTAGTAGCATAGTAGCGAGATAATCATCTACACCACCATCATGATCCATTAATACAAGTTGTTTTGTCATAGTTTGGGAGAGATTAAATATGGACGAATTTATGCAAGCTGCGATCGCTCAAGCAAAACAAGGTAGACTAGAGGGTGGTATCCCCATTGGTTCGGTACTTGTCAAGTCAGGTAAGATTATCGGCAAAGGACACAACAAACGCGTCCAAGATGGCGATCCTGTCACCCACGCCGAAATCGATTGCCTCCGTAATGCTGGTAGAATCGGCAACTACCAAGGTACAGTACTTTACTCCACCCTGATGCCATGTTATTTGTGTGCGGGTGCTGTGGTGCAATTTGGGATCAAAAAAGTTTTTGCTGGGGAATCAGCCACTTTCCCCGGTGCGAGGGAGTTTATGGAATCCCACGGTGTGGAGGTAGTTGATTTAGATTTAGATGAATGTAAGCAGCTAATGAATGAATTTATCCAAAATAATCCCCTGCTGTGGAACGAAGATATTGGCAAGTAACGAATGAAAGCGGATGGGGGGAGTGAGGGAGTGTAGACGCGAAGCGGCTTCTCGAAGAGTAGGAGTGAAGGAGTGATGGAGGGAAGGAGTGAGGGAGTGAAGGAGTGAAGGAGTGAGGGAGTGAAGGAGTGAAAGAATTAAACTGTCAACCATCAACTATCAACTAACAACTAACAACTAACAACTAACAACTAACAACTAACAACTAACAACTAACAACTAACAACTAACAACTAACAACTAACAACTAACAACTAACAACCATCATCCCATCACTCTCTCCTGGAGAAATTTATCAAACACAACCCGCTCCGGCAGAGAAGGCTGTGCGCCGGATTTCATGGCCGCTAAAGCACCCGCAGCAGCTCCCCAAACCACCGCTTGACGTAAGGGAAGTCCTGTTGATAAACCTGCGGCTAAACCCCCACTAAAGGCATCCCCTGCGGCAGTAGTATCCACAGTTTCAACTGCAAAAGCTGGTATAAAAAAGTTTTCTTCTGCGGTAGCACAAACAACACCCTTAGCACCCAATTTTACGATCGCACATTTCACTCCCCTTTGCAATAACACCTCACCGGCTTTAGTTGCAGATTCTTCTCCATCTACGGGAAAACCTACTAATTGTCCAGCTTCCACTTCATTGGGGGTAATAATATCTACCAAGGAATACAGTTCCTCTGGGAGTTGAGATTGTACTGGTGCGGGGTCTAAAATTACGGTTACACCAGCTTCCCGTGCCGCTTGAGCCGCTGCAACCACTGCATCCATAGGGATCTCTAGTTGTAACAGTAAGGCTTGAGAACCCGGTAATAGATGGGATAAACGTTCCACATCTTGGTTGTCAACGTTACCATTAGCACCAGGAATGACGATGATTTGATTTTCTCCCCCATCATCAACGCTAATTAAGGCAACACCAGAACTAACGCTATCATCAACAAACACATCATCAGTTTTCACACCAGCAGTTTTGAGGCTATTGACTAGTTCCGCACCAAAACCATGTGCCCCTACCCTACCTACCATATGAGTGGTAATACCTAAACGGGCTGTAGCCACTGCTTGGTTAGCACCTTTACCTCCCGGTGCTTTAAAAAAATGGTGTCCCAGTAGTGTTTCTCCTGGTAGGGGTAATCTGGGTGCTGCGGCAACTAAATCTATATTGATACTGCCAAAGACAATGATGCTCATAATTATTAAATGTTTATCGTGACATTTTAATACAAAAGATGTCAGAAAAAGACTTATAGCAATTCTGTATGAGGCCGCGCTATATTTCCCTCACTCTAGAAGAGTGGGGCTAATACGAACAAAGAAAGCCTTGCGAGCGTAGCGCGGTAACCACGCAGGCTAAATTTGGCGCATCTTTATAAAGAAATGGTATTATCTCACGCAAAGGCGCAAAGGCGCAAAGGAACTATTTTTACTCTGGAATCAAAATCTTAAATGAAATCAGATTTCCAAATGTGAATAGCGCGTTGTGCTAAACGCCTCTGACGTGCAGCAATTGTATCTGGATTCCAGTCTTCAGCAGTTATGTTTTTGGTAAGAGTATAGACACTCTTTTGATATGTTGCTTGCTTAAGTTGATAACTATTTTGACCAATTTCCCGATTGAAAGATGGTTCTAAAAGGGTCAAATTTCCGAGGCGATAAACCATTGCTTCTATCTGGGAATCAGTAAAGTTTTGTTGCCAATTGTTAGTTGTTACTTCAGGTAGAATATGTTCTATGGAAAAGCTATCTTGATCAATTTGTATACCAGATGCATCTGTCTCTAATTTCCCCAGGATATAACGAACTAATTTACGTTTTTGACTTTTTGTGACAATAGAAAGTAGGGAAAAGTCCTGTTGAAATTTCTCATCTGGGACATATATGGGATGAAGAGTACTAAAAACTTCCCGTGGATTAGTTATACTTCCATTGGCGATGCCAATAGCAACATCATTGTAGTATGATTCTAGCTCGTTGGGATTTAAGCCACTGACAATGCTATGACGGAAAGATACTACAACTAAAAGTTTTAGTAAGCGGGTAAAATCTCCTGGTGAAAATTTTGTATAGGCAGCAAATAAGACGGGGTATACTTGTTTAACTCTAAACAGGTTCAAATCTTTTATATATGGTTGATTGTCTGGAATGTCTCGCCAGAATTCATCATTGGGATTGCCAAGTGCGATAAACAAGTTACTATAATTTTCTAGTTTGTCAAGTAAATCAAAAGCCTGACTAGCATTTATAACAGATTTACGAACTATTTTAAATAATCTTCCTTTTCGCACTCTTGAATTCTCAAGAGTCAAATAATAACGTAGAAATTCTGGAAATTTCTCCATCTGCACTGTATTGATAATGCGTCTCCATTGACGTTGTGCTTCTTGTAAATCATCTGGTCCTTGAAAAAGGGAAAAGAGGTAATTTTTCAACAAATCCGTGGAAGTTAATTCTAAGCCTCTAGCATTCAACGTCTCGAAAACTGTATAAGCATTTAGTTCATCTTCAACAGTAATTTGAATAAATAGTAGCCGTTGAGCAACAGTATCTGTAAGAAATATAGCAAGCTGTTCTCCATCATCAATTATCTCTGATAAGTACGATAATTCACGAAAAAAGTATTCAAAAGCTTTCCAAATAAGTTGATTTGATTTTGATAAAGAACGAATATTAAAAGGCTTTCGTAAGTTGACTAAATTACTTTTATAGAAATCATTATTATTTTCATTGAGAATTAGTTTACTAGAATAACGAAGAGAACGGGGATCTTTATCCGCTAGATAAGTTCGTTTGAGAATTTCTTGTCGGTCTGTGTTAGCTATAGCATCAATATTCTGTTCTACAAGCTGGCGAATTTGTTCAATTACAGCAATAGCAATTATACTCAGAGTAGCTAATCTCTGTTGACCATCGATGATTGTAAACTCTTTTTCACTAGTACTAGAACTTTGCAGGACAATTGCACCCATATAATGGCTAACGTTGTCATTATTTTGTAAAATTAAAATATCTTGCCACAAGTCTTCCCAATCATTTTCCTTCCAGGAATAATCCCGTTGAAAAAGTGGGACTCGATAAATTTTTCCATTACCTATTAAATCTCCAAAGCTAGTAGTACGAGTATCTAGAAGATTGATTCGAGCCATAACATAGTAGAGTAGAAAATTATATTTTGTTCTGGAATTTGCTCGTAAATATCAGCAATATAAGCGATAAAAAACAATATATTCTCTATTTTTTCGACGTAGTCTGGCTTCAGTTATACAATTTTAAATTTTAAATTTGAGATTATTTAGGTAATTGATGAAAATAATTTTATCAATAACAAGGGCGCAAGGCTTGCGCCCCTACAATAGATTTGCATGACTTGGTAATTTAAATGCTCGAAATCTCCTTAAGCTGCTATTTTCTCTTGCACTAACACATAAGGCTGCACAATTAGGGTATCAAATCTTTTGGTGCGATCGCTATTCCATTCACCCATTTGTTCTGCGGAAGGTTTAGCAATCAAAGCCTCACTAATCCATACTTCTACTTTTGCAGTATTATCGCTAGCTACTGCTACACCTACCTCCAATAAATCCAGCCCTGCTGCTACTACAATAATTGCATCCCTCTTAGCATGGGGAATTAACCAATCCCACTCCGCTTCATCTAGGTTTTCCTGTAACTGCGCTCTCAAATCTTGATTAGCCATACAATTTTAGATTTTAGATTTTAGATTTTGGATTTACCTGATTGCCAACCAAAAGGCTATTTTATACAGTTCAAAAGCATGAAATAAAGTTCTTTTAACTTTTAACTTTTAACTTTTAACTTTCCCTATCTTCCCAAGTCATGCAAGGAATTAATTGCTGCTGCACATTTTTGTGTCACTGACTCTAATTCTTCTTTACCAGTAGATTGAGGAGAATCAATTACATTGCCAATCCGTATTGTTACTGGTACAGAATGGGGTAAAACCCCATCCCCTGCCTCTATTGCTTGCGTCCCCCATAAACATACAGGTAGCATGGGAGCCTGTGCCCTAGCTGCAATTAATGCTGCACCCCGCTTGGGATCTGTAATCCTTCCATCTGGGGTGCGAGTACCCTGTAAAAACACACCCACAGCCCAACCATCTTCAAGACATTTTAAAGCCGCTTTAATCGCTTTGCGATCGCTAGCTCCTCGGCTCACAGGATAAGCCCCATATAACTCAATGGCTTGTTTTAAAACTGGGACTTTAAATAGTTCTTCCTTTGCCATGTAAGCCACGGGACGGCGGACACAATTAGAAACAATGAGTGGATCGAAATTACTGGCATGATTACTTACTACTATGAGTGGTCCAGTTTGGGGCACATTTTCTGCACCATAAATTTTGCCCCGAAAGTAGGTATGTAACATGGGGCTGACTACTGACCATTTAAAGGCATAGTAGAGTAGGAGGCTGGCAAATGGTTCGCGGCTTCGGGACATTTTGGGAAGAAGAGTGATAGTTGTTAGTTGTTAGTTGTTAGTTGTTAGTTGATGGTTGACAGTTGTTAGTTGTTAGTTGTTAGTTGTTAGTTGTTAGTTGATGGTTGACAGTTTAATTCTTTCACTCCTTCCCTCCGTCTCTCCTTCCCTCTGAACTCCGAACTCCGAACTCCGAACTCCGAACCTCCTTCCCTCCATCACCTCATCATCCCATCAACTATCAACTTATTGGGACTGAGACAAAAAATAGCCGGAAAAAAGCTCAAATCTATATACCGAGAGGCTTTGACATCGTTTTGACGAGAGAACCCGCGACGACGGAAGTCGCTCTGGGTAGCGCGAGTCGTGACTAGTTTCTTGATATATCTGGGTTTCAGGCGTTTTTGGGCATTTGGTGTATTTCCCTTGTCCCACATGGGTTTGAGGTTTATTTTGTCATCAAAAATGTTTAAATCCCGCTATCAACCATCAACTATCAACCATCAACTAACAACTAACAACTAACAACCTCAGCGCTGCTACGAATGTTTTCTAGGGTTAAACCAGAACAAGTACGTTTAATTAAGCCAGTTAATACATTTCCTGGTCCAATTTCTATAACCCTTTCAACTCCATTTTCTGGTAAGGCTAGGGCAATTTCTCGCCATCGGACTCCACCTGTCATTTGTTCCATCAGGCGTTGTTTTAAAACATCTGCTTCTACTGCTGGGGTTGGTTCAATGTTGGATAAAACAGGCACATTCGCATTATGAAATTCTACTGAGGTTAAAATTTCCTGGAACTCATTAGCGGCTGGTTTCATTAAGTGGGAATGGAATGCACCAGAGACTTTTAAGGGCATAGCCCGTTTACTTTTCACTTGGGACATGACAGCCTCCACTGCGGCGGGAGTGCCAGAAATTACCACTTGTGCGGGGCTATTGTCATTGGCGATCACAACCTCTGGATTGTTAGCGATCGCATTTTCTAATTGTTCTCGGTCAAAGTTAATCAAAGCTGCCATCATTCCCCCAGCAGCACTATCCATCAGTTCAGCACGACGTTTGACTAAACGCAATCCTGCTGGCCATTCAAAGACCCCAGCTGCATAAAGAGCTATGTATTCCCCCAAACTATGACCGGCAACTAAATCTGGTTGCTGTTTTTGTCTCACTAAATCGGCAAGAATGCTTTCCACTACGTACAGACAAGGCTGTGTATAGAGAGTTTGTGATAGCTTATCAGGATCATTTTGGCAGATATCAATTACAGACCAACCCAAAATTTCCTCTGCTTGGGCAAACTTTTCCTTTGCCAATGGTTGGTCAATTAAATCACTTCCCATACCCTGGGATTGGGAACCTTGTCCGGGAAACACCCATGCAGTCTTAGTCATTCGTTGTTAGTTGACAGTTGTTAGTTGTTAGTTGTTAGTTGATGGTTGATGGTTGTTAGTTGTTAGTTGTTAGTTGATGGTTGTTAGTGGGTAGTTTAACTCCCTCACTCCCCCACTCCTTCACTCCCTCACTCCTCCTCTCTTCCCCACTGGAAAATCACAGAACCCCAGGTCAAGCCAGCGCCAAAGCCGGATGCGGCAATGATATGGTTGGGTTGAATTTTCCCTCCTCGTACTGCTTCGTCTAATGCCAAGGGGATGGAAGCGGCGGAGGTATTGCCGTAGGAGGCAAGATTACTAATTACTTTATGTGCAGGAACCTTGAGTCGTTGGGCAACGGCATCTAAAATACGCTGGTTTGCCTGGTGCAACAGTAACCAATCAATGTCTTCCACTGTCAATTCAGCCCGAAATAATGCCTTATCAATTATTTCTGGTACTTTTTGCACAGCGAATTTATATACTTCCTTGCCATTCATAGATATGGTCTGGAAATTTCCTTTACTCACAGCTAAATCGGCCGTTAACTGTTGACATTGGGGTGCAGAGGCGAGATTGAGGTTATTATTTTGCGTACCATCACTTTTAAGTTCAAATCCTAATAAGCGATCGCTCTGATTAGCCTGTAAGACTACTGCTCCTGCCCCATCGCCAAACAATACACAGGTACGCCTATCTTGCCAATCTACCCAACGGGAGAGGATATCAGCCCCCACCAGTAGTACATTTTGAAAAACCCCCGTTCTGATATACTGGGCAGCCGTTACCATCCCAAACACAAAACCGGAGCAAGCTGCTGTCAAGTCAAAGGCGACGGCTCTGGTTGCTCCTAACTCCCCTTGAATTTGGCAAGCACTACCAAACAAGTCATCAGGGGTAGAAGTTGCCAATAGAATCAAATCTATATCTTGGGCTGTAATCCCTGCCATAGCGATCGCTTTTTTCCCTGCTGCTGAGGCAAGCTGGCTCAATGACTCACTGCAACTGGCTAAACGTCGTTGCCGAATACCCGTTCTGGTGGTGATCCATTCATCAGATGTATCAACCAGTTCCATCATTCCCTGGTTATCAAGGAAAGTTTCTGGTACTGCCGAGCCACTTCCTGTAATTGCTATTCCTAAATTCTGCACTCCTAGTCTCCCAATTTATTGGCTATCAGTTGTTAGAGATTTGCCAGCAGTCAGCACAGAGTTCTCTTGACTGACTGCTAACCACAGACTAATCACTGCTAGCCACTTTCATGCTGTAGGCTTTGGTATTGGGACTGAATTCGTTGTAACACTTGGTGATCCACCGCTTCCTTTGCCATGCGAATGGCATTAAAAATTGAAGGAGCTTGGGAGCTACCATGACCGATCACACAAATTCCGTCCACACCTAAAAGCAAAGCACCCCCATGTTCTGCGTGGTCAATCCGCTGTTTGATTTTTTTCAAGTTTGGTTTTAAAATTGCCGTGCCGAGTTGACCTTGCCACCCTTGGGGCAACTCTTCTTTAATAATTTGCAGTACTATATTTCCCACTGCTTCGGCAAATTTCAACAATACATTGCCCACAAAACCGTCACAGACAATGACATCAAAGTTGCCAGAAAGCACATCACGTCCTTCTGCATTACCAACAAAGGTGACTTGGGCATTTTCCTGGAGCATTTGATAAGTACGCACGGCAGCGTCATTACCTTTACAATCTTCTTCCCCAATATTCAACAAACCTACTTTTGGTTCGGGAACGCCCAAGACATATTGACTGTAGGCTGAACCCAAAACAGCAAACTGCTCTAAAAACTTAGGACGACAGTCTACATTCGCACCAACATCTAGTACTAGTACTTGTTTGCTGGCAATCATAGTGGGGAAAATCGCGCCAATTGCCGGACGATCTATTCCTGGCAACCTTCCTAAACGCAGCAAGGCAGCTGCCATTGCTGCACCAGAGTGACCCGCAGAAACTACAGCTTCTGCCTCACCCCGCTTGACTAAATTCATTGCCACATTGATAGAAGCCTTTGGTTTGCGCCTGATGCCGCTTAAAGCTTCTTCATCCATAGAAATTGTGTCCTCGGCAGGCACAATTTCCAGTTGATTCAAGCTAACATTTGCTGGTAGGCTAGCTTCGATTTGTTGGGGATCTCCTACCAACAAGACTTCCACACCCAATTCTTCCTTTGCTCGCAGTGCGCCAGCAACGATTTCAGCGGGTGCGTGATCCCCTCCCATTGCGTCAATTGCGATCCGTACGCAAGTCGATCCCATTGCTCAGAGCTTATAGAAACCTTACAAATTTTACCAGATGCCTTAACTATTCATCTTAGCTTGCTTAAAAGCTAACTTGTTGATGAACTGAAACTACGACAAAAGTCTGGCAAGCCCAAAATAACACAAATTGACTCTGATCATTTATTTCTAGCTTGAAAATGGTTGTTAGTTGTTAGTTGTTAGTTGTTAGTTGTTAGTTGATGGTTGACAGCTTAGGTGTGGGATTTTCTCGTGGGGGGCTAGCTTGAAAATGGTTGTTAGTTGTTAGTTGTTAGTTGTTAGTTGATGGTTAACAGCTTAGGTGTAGGAGCCGCAGTAGGGGCGCATTGCGTGCGCCCTTGAGTTAGTCACCCCCGCATTTTCATAGGCAGGTTGTGGGATTTTCTCGTGGGGGGCTAGTTGACACTCCTACGCCCTACAAGGATGCTGCTGGCGAATAGTGGGTTTGACCCCTCATATACCCACAAATTGGTTGCTTCCAGAGGTAGCATTGCTACGTCACCGAACATCTGGTGGGATGGCGAAAAATCATTATGTGAAGGGTGATACCCCTGATTCGCCATCGGTATCCTACAAGGGCGGGGATTCTTCTTTCACGCCCGCTAACTTAATTTATCCCATCCATTGCTGGCAGTTAGTAAGGTGATCCCCGACTTCTGAATCAATATCCGCACATCATTGGGATTCCTCAGATAGAAGTCAGGGATCGCTCATGCCCGCAACTCATCAAAATTCATTGCATGAACCACCAGGTTGAAAAAGTTATTCTGTAAACAAATATATTTTTTGGCTGTTATATGGCATACTTCATCACTAAGCTGAAACTGCTTCGATGAAACAATGGCAACTTACCTCTCTTCTATAAAAGGCAAAGCGGCAGGTATGATTGCTCCATCCTTGCTAATATCAAAAATTTATACACCAACAAAACCACAAAACGTTACTTTTTCGCAGAGGACTTAAAATATGCTGGAATTAATTGGTTCGGGTTTGATGACTGTCTGGCTCAATATGGCAGGAGTAGAAGTCAAGCCTTTAGAGGCGTTGGAAACTTTCACTTGGCAAAGTACTCCCGGACTAGTTGTGCTTCCCGACCCAAATCCAGTCAGTAAAAATACTGTAAAACAATATCTACAAGGTTTAGTCAAAACTAAATTAATTGATACTAATTTGGCTCAGAGTCAAGGGATTTGGATGCAGTCTGGTCCAATGCTGATGGCAAATCATCAAGGTACAACCCCTGTACCGGCAGCTTCTTTAACTAAAATTGCTACCTCCCTAGTAGCTCTAAAAACTTTTGGAGCCAATTATCAGTTTGAAACTTTAGTTAGTACTACAGGAACTATTAAAAACGGAGTTGTATTTGGTGATTTGATCATTCAGGGAGGAGGCGATCCTTTATTTGTGTGGGAAGAAGCGATCGCTATTGGTAATAGCCTCAACAAAATGGGAATTAAGCAGGTAAAGGGGAATTTAATTGTTGTTGGCAATTTCGCCATGAATTTCCAGCGTAACCCAGTTTTAGCGGGTCAATTATTGAGGCAAGCTCTCAATCACTCTAATTGGAATCGCAACATTACCATGCAGTACTCGCGCATGGCTCAGGGTACTCCCAAACCAAAGGTAGAGATTACTGGACAAGTTACAACCCAGTCTTCAGTCTCCCAACGAGCTACTTTACTACTCCGCCATAAATCCTTACCAATGAAGCGGTTGATTAAGGAGATGAATGTTTTTAGTAATAATGAGATGGCAGAAATGCTAGCAGAGGCTGCGGGTGGTGTTGATGTACTACAAACTAAGGCTGCTCAACTTGCCAAGGTGCCCAGGTCAGAAATTCAGTTAATTAATGGTTCGGGACTAGGTGTAGACAATCGCATTTCCCCCAGAGCTGCTTGTGCAATGTTGATGGCAACTCAAAAGGAAGCACTGGCTCATAATCTCAATTTAGCCGATTTATTTCCTGCGTCTGGCTTCGATCGCCGGGGAACTATTATGTATGCTAGAAACCTTCCTAAAGCTACGGTAATTAAAACAGGTACTCTCAATACTGTGAGTGCTTTAGCTGGGGTATTACCTACCCGCGATCGGGGTTTGGTTTGGTTTGCGATCATCAATCGCGGTCATCGAATTTCTGCTTTCCGTTCCCAACAAGACAAGTTGTTAAACAAATTAGTCAAACAGCTACAGGTATCACCAAAAGTCCCTGCTGCTATTACTCCCCATGCTGACACCAAAGCTCTACCAAAACTTGGTGCTGTCAGTCGGAATGAAATTGTTTATGGTGGGTAGTTGATGGTTGTTAGTTGTTAGTTGTTAGTTGTTAGTTGGTGGTTGGTAGTTGTTAGTTGTTAGTTGTTAGTTGTTAGTTGTTAGTTGTTAGTTGACAGTTTAACTCCCTCACTCCCTCACTCCTTCCCTCCATCACTCCCTCACTCCTTCACTCCTTCCCTCCATCACTCCCTCACTCCTACCCTGCGGGAAGCCGCTATCGCGTCTACACTCCCTCACTCCTCACTCCGAACTACGGAACAATCTCTGTCACCACCCTTTTACCGGCGTTACCACCACTAACCACTATATTTTCCGTTTGCAGATTACCCACGGCTTTGTCTCCATTAAAAGTTAATGGGGGTTTGACTTGTTTGTAGACCACATTTCCCCGAGCTTCAATGGATTTCTGGTTGAGAAACCAAGTTAATTTTTGGGATTTGATGGATTGGCTACGTTGCCCAATTGCATTAACATTACCTGTTAAATAAACTATTTTCTGGGGAATCTTTAATTCTCCGCGATCGCCTGTAACTCTGACATTCTCTGTTTTATGTAATACCCGTATGGGAGTGTTGCTGTTAACAGTTTCAGTATTCATGTTCCATGTCATGGCTTTACTGGCAATGTGCATGGGGGGTTCTAGCAGTTGTATCTGGGCATTCTTGGTGATTCGGGCAATTTTGGTTTTTAAGTAGACTTCTGCCGCATCACCCGTACCACGGTCGGTAATCCGATTGTTTTTGTAACGATCCATTTGTACGGGGCGGTTGGCAATTAATTTATCTTGTTTGATTTGCCAAATTAAATGCTGAGTTTTGATTTGTAGGGGAGGGTCAACGGATTTGGCTACCACCCCTCCGGAAAAATCAATCCGCTGTGTACGAGTTTTTACCCTGGCTTCGGAGGCGACTGCTGTCAACTGTTTGTGAGTACCGTTGAGTTGGTTACGCACAATCAATAAATCTTCTTGGGGTCGCCACTCCAATTCATTACCCCGGAGAACAACGCCATTTTTCGGGTCAGTGGCAATTATCTTACCTTTGAGAAACAATTGTTTCCCATCTTGTTTAATATCGGCTGTTTCCGAGCGGATTTGATAAACTACTTTTCCATCTTGATATAATTCACCGTAGGGATTATCTGCCCGCCCAACCTTTCTGTCTTTAGTGTAAACTGCCCGTTTTGCCTTTACACTCCAAATTGGTCGCCCTACTTCATCTGCTTGTTCTAGGGTGACATCAAAAAAAATAAAGTTATTCTCTGACTCTTTCTTCTCTGTAGTTGGTTGTGGTTCTGGGGAGGATGTTTGACTACTACAGCCATACAACCCAATTATTAAGCAAAGGGCGACAACACCAAAGAACTTGTGGGGAGCAAGTTTGCTGACGAGCAATTGCAACATTCTACCTCTGGGAAATGTGTTCCCCTATCTTAGTGTTATCTTGACCCGTTTATGTTCCTGGTTTTATTCTGGGATTTCCAGGTGAGAGCTGGGATCTATGGGGGCATCCAAAAAATCCATCTCTGACAAAGGTCGATAGGGATAACCTTGGCGGGGTGTTTTTTGAATGTCTTCTTTAACTGCTTCTAGGTCAATGTAGCGATCGCTCACGTTAATTAAACTATCACTGGTCATGGAGCGTAAACTCACCACTTCTACCCGCACACCCCGGTAACTTACGGAATTCACAGCGTATGCTAAATCACCATCTCCGCTCACTAGGACTGCTGTATCATATGAGTCCACTAATGCCATCATATCTACGGCTATTTCCACATCCAAGTTTGCCTTTTTGGAACCATCCGGTAACTGCACTAAGTCCTTTGCAATGACTCTATAGCCGTTACGTCGCATCCAGAGCAAAAATCCTTGTTGCTTCTCGTTGGTTCTATCCACACCTGTATAGAAAAAAGCTCGTAAAAGTCTGGAGCCAGCCGTTAATCTACACAGCAATTTGGTGTAATCAATTTCAATTCCTAATTGTAGGGCTGCATAAAACAAGTTAGAACCATCAATAAATATGGCTACCCGACCTCGATTTTCTAATACTTGTTCCGGGGTAAATATAGACTCATTTTCTACATGATTTAACATTGTTGTCATACCCTCATTTTTATCCATGTGTGATGTGATAATTACTCTGTTTAGGTTTATAGATGTAAGAATTGATTATGATAATTTATTAGAACTAGGATTAAGAACGGCAGAAGCAAGAAGAAAAGATTGTAGTTCTAAAAATTGACAAGATAAACTTTTCGTTTCTCAATCATGGTTGTTTTCTTTACTCGCCCACTGTATTACTACCGTTGCTTTGTCAGTTAAAACTCACCCATTCAAAACTCTTGTTGTCTCTAGCTTTGACATTTTATAAATGGTATGTTTATTCCCCCTGAAAAGGGCAGCTTTTCTGTTGGCGCAGCCACCCTGCAAGAGCTAAGAGGCATACCACCAAGCATGGGAGTGGCTTCTTTTTCCTATATTTATCCTGTCTCTCACACCCTATTTACAGGTAGAAGCAAGTCCAATCTAATTAAAATAGGACTAGGTTTTAACTAGACTGGGGTGGGTCTATCCGCTTAAAAATTGGTCGAGCTTTACCTAGTGTTTGTTCGTGGCTTAATAAACCCCATTTACCATGAATGCTCAAAGGAGCCTTGATTGAACTGGATGATGACTCGTTAAAGTTAATGTCAAAACCTAGTTGTTGGTAAATATCACTACTGATATTTGGGATAATGGGAGACAGTAAATAGGCTGCCAACCTTACTGATTCTAGAACTGTATACAGTACTTTTTCCACTGTTTCTTGCTGTCCTTGTTTATACAATGACCAAGGGGCTTGCTCATCAATAAACTTATTACCGGCTCTTACCAGGGACAGGATAGCTTCGCAGGCTTGGTTGAAGGCTAGGTTTTCATAAGCAATTTTTACTTTTTCTGTGAGTTCTAAACCAATAAATTTCAAAGGATTTTCAATAGAGATATCTTGACTGACAACTTGCGGTATTTTACCCCCGCAATATTTCTTCACCATGTTCGATGTGCGATTGAGCAAATTACCTAAATCGTTTGCCAAATCTGCATTTAAAACGTTGATGAACCTAATTTCATTAAAATCGCCATCTTTACCAAATTCGATTTCCTTAAGGAAGTAATAACGAATGGCATCAGCATCATATCTCTCCCTGAGGGCAAAGGGATCGAGGGTATTACCCAGACTTTTACCCATTTTTTGACCGTCTTTGGTTAAAAAACCATGTCCAAATACTCCTCCTGGTAGGGGCAACTCTGCTGACATTAACATTGCTGGCCAATACACAGCATGAAAGCGTAGAATATCTTTACCTATTAAATGTAAGTTTATCGGCCACCATTGAGCCAGGGCGTTGTCTAAGGTGGGTTCCGCATCCTCTTCTAATAATGCCGTCACATACCCCAGTAGGGCATCAAACCAAACGTAGAGGGTGTGTTTTGAGTCTCCTGGAACAGGAAAACCCCAGTCCAAATTGACCCGAGAAATGGAAAAGTCCTGTAATCCTTGCTCAACAAACTTCAAAACTTCGTTGCGACGACTGGCAGGTTGAATAAAATCTGGTTGGGACTGGTACAGTGCTTCTAGTTGGCTTTGATACTTGGATAAGCGGAAAAAGTAATTTTCCTCGTCGCGCCATTCTGCCTGTTTATTGGGGTGCAAGGGACAGTAATGTCCTTCCAGGAGTTCTCTTTCTTCTTTAAATTCTTCGCAAGATACACAATACCAGCCCTTTTGTTGCCCCAGATAAATGTCTCCTTGATCCCAGACTCGCTGAAAAAATTCTTTGACGATCGCATGATGGCGCCCATCTGTGGTCCGAATAAAGCGATCATACTTTATGTCCAGCAATGACCACAAGGATGCAAAACCAGCGGACATGCGATCGCAAAATTCCTGCGGCGACTCACCCTGACTCTGGGCAGAACGCTGAATTTTTTGACCGTGTTCGTCTGTACCCGTAATCAACAGCACAGAGTTACCCTGGAGCCTCTGAAATCTCGCCACCACATCCGCCGCAATGGTCGTGTAAGCACTACCAATGTGGGGTAAATCATTTACATAATATAGCGGCGTTGTCAGTGCAAATGTATTTTTTTTTCGATCCACTAGATTCATGCAAAAACAGCTTGTTAAAACAGTTTATTGTTTGATTGAATATTTTTATGCAAAACCACAGAATTATACAACATAATTGCCATTCTTTCAAGGTAAATGAGTTATCTGTTTGGGGAGAATGCACTTGTAGTTATGAATATGAACTACAATCAACTGATAATTCACAAGCTTTTGTCATATAATTCCTATTTAAAATCCTAGCAAAAATATCATCTATTATTTTATTAATGTTTAAATATAGATTTGGCAGTTTATACTACATTCTTTTAAATATTGGTCAATGAATAAAAAATAATAGTAATAATGCTTACAATAATTATTGAAGAGTAATATTGAGCGGGTATGGGTATAAATAGTCCTTTAGAGCTATCTCACTATTTTTTACAAATATTATCAACCCAACTGCATTGCTATCATCAAGAGCGTATTCCTCGCCATGGCAGCATAATAGTAGTGAGTAACCATCGCAGCTTTATGGATGCACCCATTTTAATGGCAGCATTATCCGCCTCCATTAGGTTTGCTTGTCATCATTACATGGGACAAGTGCCCCTATTACGAGAAATTGTTACAGAACAATTAGGTTGTTTTCCTTTAGAAGCAAATCGAAGCCGACAGCAAAGTTTTTTTCAGCGATCGCAAACTCTTTTGCAATCCCAACAAGTAGTGGGTATTTTCCCCGAAGGAACGGCACCAATGGTAAATTTTGTTTCTCCCAATGGAGTGGGAAAATTTCAACGGGGATTTGCCCATTTAGCATTACGTGCCCAAGTCACAGACCTAGCAGTTTTACCAGTGGCAATTGTTTCTTTAGAAGAGGTTAGTACCTCTGGTTTGCCTTTAAAATTATTCAGCTTATTTGACCCTTCCGAACCTCTATTTAATCAATCTGGATTGCATCCTTTGGTAGTTTATCGACGGGTGGCTGCATTTATTGGTAATCCCTATTGGATTACGCCCCAACACCAGGAAAAATATCAAGGGAAACAGGCAAAAACTATGGTGACAGAATTAACCAAATACTGCCACAATCAAATTTCTCAGTTCATAAATTCAGTCTAGCGGCAGGAATTAGAAGTTAGGAGTTAGAAGAAATAATTATGGTTGTACTGATAACTTGTACCACTCTCAATCAGAGCCAGAGGCTCTATATTCTAGTTACCAGGCTCAACCTGGTAACTAGGGTCAAGGAGGCGGAGCCTCCTGATTATCCCAGAGGAGTGCAAGTAGTTAAGTTATACACCTGATTTCTCCTAACGAGTGCGTAAGTCCTAGAAATATAGTTTTCTACCTCCACCATGTCCAGCTACAATTTCCAATTTAGATAGAAATGTCTAAACCTTATCTACTTTCTGCTCAACGCTTACAGCCAGAATATCCCCTATTTATATATTTACCAGGGATGGATGGTACTGGCAAATTGCTGCGATCGCAAACCCAAGTATTAGAAAATTACTTTGATGTTCGCTGTTTAGCAATACCCTTAAATGACAAAAGTAATTGGCAGACTCTAACTTATCAAGTATTGAAATTAATTCACACCGAATTAGGACAAAATGCCCAGCGTCCAGTATACTTGTGCGGCGAATCTTTTGGTGGTTGTTTGGCTCAGAAAATGGCGATGCAAGCTCCCCATTTGTTTGACAAAATCATTTTGATTAATCCCGCTTCTAGTTTTCGCCTCCATCCTTGGCTGGGTTGGACATCCCAACTGATGAATTGGCTACCAGATTACTGCTTTGAAATTGGGGCCCAGGGGTTACTACCATTTTTAGCTGCTGTAGATAAAATAGCAGATAGTGATCGCCAACACCTTTTAAATGCAATGCGCTCCATCCCTCCAGAAACAATTCTCTGGCGCATATCCTTACTCAGAGAGTTTCATCTGCAAGAAAGGAAATTACATCGGATCGATCAACCTGTTTTGGTAATTGCAGGGGCTGAGGATAAATTATTACCCTCTAAAAAGGAAGCTCGACGTTTAGTTGGTGCCTTACCCAACGGTAAAATGACTGTTTTACCCCATAGCGGCCATGCTTGCTTACTAGAACAAGGTATTAATCTTTACGAGATTATGCAAAGTTGTAATTTTTTGGAAAAGAAGAGTAAGGGAGGGAAGGAGTGATGGAGTGATGGAGTGATGGAGTGAGGGAGTTAAACTACCCACTAACAACTGTCAACCGTCAACTGATAACTAACAACTAACAACTAAACAGCAGAAAACCGAATTTTTAACTGGTGGTGGGGGTTTGGGGGAGGCGAGGCATCCCACGTCCTACCCGATGACATCCCCCACATGGACATCCCGCAAGGGAAAAACCAGGAAAGCCAAATCGTGAGGTTTGGAAGCCTGCACTTACCCGTAAGGTAAGTGTAGGAGGATGTCACGCAATACTGGTACAAGAAAGTTTAAAGAGAATACGAAAATGGAAGTTAGAACAAGCAATACCCCTATTTTGCAATGGACAGGAGATGGTTTAGCCATTGGATTATTTGAGGATGCGGTAGAGTTAACCGGGGATCTGGCAACTTTAGATGAAAAATTGGCTGGCTCAATTAAAGAATTAATTGCTGAAGAGGAATTTAAAGGGAAAGCTGGTAGCACCATTTCTACAAGGGTGGCTGGTGGTAGCCAAGTTCGTAAACTAATAGTCGTAGGCTTGGGCAAAGCAGAAGATTTCAATTTAGATAGCCTGAGAAATGCTGCTGCTAGCATTGCTCGTTCCGGGAAAAAACAAAACTGCAAAACCTTAGCAATTAGCCTGCCAGTTTATCATAATCAACTTGCTGACACCGCCCAAGCGATCGCCGAAGGTGTAGAACTAGCACTATATGAAGATACCCGCTTTAAGTCTGAGCCAGAAGAGAAAAAAATCACCATTGAAACCGTAGATTTACTTGGTTTAGGAGGACAAGAAGCTGCGATCGCCCGTGCTGCACAAATATGTTCTGGGGTGATACTAGCAAGGCAATTGGTAGATGGACCAGCAAACGAGGTAACACCAATTACTATGGCCCAAACAGCCCAAACCCTGGCCACAGATTATGGTTTCCAATTAGAAATCCTGGAACAAGAAGACTGTGAAAAGTTGGGAATGGGCGCTTTTTTGGGAGTAGCCAAAGCTTCTGATTTGCCACCAAAATTTATTCACCTCACCTACAAACCCCAAGGCACACCAAAGCGCAAGCTGGCAATTATTGGTAAGGGTTTAACCTTCGACTCTGGCGGATTGAATATTAAAGGTGCGGGTAGCGGTATCGAAACCATGAAAATTGACATGGGCGGTTCTGCGGCTACCTTGGGTGCAGCCAAGACAATTGGTCAACTCAAGCCAGATGTGGAAGTGCATTTCATATCAGCCGTTACCGAAAATATGATTAGCGGTCACGCCATGCACCCTGGAGACATTTTAAAGGCATCCAATGGCAAAACCATCGAAGTGAACAACACCGATGCTGAAGGGCGATTAACCTTGGCTGATGCCCTAGTCTTTGCCGATAAATTGGGATTAGATGCGATCGTTGATTTAGCGACTCTGACAGGTGCTTGTGTGGTGGCTTTAGGTAATGATATTGCCGGGATGTTCACCCCCAATGATGACTTAGCCAAGGAGTTAGCAGCCGCAGGAGATAAAGCAGGGGAAAAACTCTGGCGAATGCCTATGGAAGACAAGTATTTTGAAGGGCTAAAGTCGGGTATTGCCGACATGAAAAATACTGGTCCCCGTCCCGGTGGTTCCATTACCGCTGCTTTGTTCTTAAAGCAGTTTGTTAAAGATACCCCCGCTTGGGCACACCTAGATGTTGCTGGCCCCGTTTGGGCAGACAAGGAAAGTGGTGTGAATAATACTGGTGCAACAGGCTTTGGTGTCCGGACACTGGTTAACTGGGTAATGAGTTAGAAGGAGTTCGGAGTGTGGGGAGATGGGGAGATGGGGAGATGGGGAGATGGGGAGATGAGGACAAATTTTTCTTCATCATCCCGTCAACCGTCAACCGTCAACTGTCAACTGTCAACTACCAACCATCAACTAACAACCATCAACTAACAACTAACAACTAACAACTAACAACTCCTCCTCAAATCCTCGCTTTCTTCTTACTTCCGGTGAATCCCGTTGCTACCCAAACTAATGCTCTAGCACCATCACGAACGGATTTTTGAATGGGTTCTGGCGATTGTCCAGAAGGAACTGATACTGGTTTAAAATAAATTCCCCGACTACCTAAAACAATGTCACCAACAACTTGTGCGCGACGCATATGGAAATCGGAAGTAATCAAATAAACACTTTTAATACCCTGAGATTCTAAATCATCTACTAAGGTAGTAAAATTAGTTACTGTATCTACCGCTTCGTAATCTAAATGTAATCGTCTGGGACTAATCCCAGCTTTTTTAAATACCTGCTCTGTATACCGCTTGGGACTACCTCCAGTAATCCAAATTGGTAATTTTGGATGCTGACGCACAAATTTTGCCGTGAATTTTTCGCGTTCTAAGTACTTGGTAGAACCACCTAATACAATCACTGCCTGGGGTGCAGTAAATTGGGTCTTCACTTCCTTATACGCCCACCAAATACCTAGTGGCACGAACAGGAGCATAAACCGAAAATATAGTCTTGATAGTTGCTTATTCAAGGCTCTATTACTTGCTTCAACTAAAAGGCAATATTGATCAACCGGGCTGTTACATGGGAGACAAAGAAAATTTTGTGGAAATTAAACCTTGCCTACCTTGAGAACCGTAGTTTGATCACAAAACTTTGGGATTGCTTCCTTATGTCGCAATCACACATCAGAATAATGAGAAACTCCAGTTTTTAACCTAGATTAGGTTTAAATAAGCCCAGTTCCTGGAATTAACGAATTGGTGTTCCAGATGTTGATTGAAGGGGGCAGGAGTTGAAAGGCAGGAGACAGTCAAAATGAACTTCGTACACCGTCAAGCATGAAAGTATAGCTTTTTCTGTTCCCTGTTCCCTGTTCCCTGTTCCCTGTTCCCTACTTATCCGAACACTGCATTTGCTGCACCATATTACCCTTGAATGGAATATCCACAAAGGGGTTTTCGACGTTTTTTTGATTTTTTTAGGTGACGGGACTGGTGCGGCTCGAACGCACGACCTAGCGCTTAGGAGGCGCTTGCTCTATCCAACTGAGCTACAGCCCCAGCTAAAATATGTAGCACTGATCATAATAGCAGTTGTTTTAGTCAGACTGCCAGAACTTTTCCCAAGAACCGCCGCCTATTTCTAATCCACAAAGAAAACTCTGAGCTTTCAGGATAATTTTCTTTTCGGCTCCACTGAATTCTCGCAGTTGTAAATTTAACTCTCCTTGCATGGTGTCACGGCAACAAAAGGCTAAACCTGCTTCTGTAGGGGCGCGTAAGGCTGTACCGGGTAAATCTGTGGTTCCTGTAACTTCCACCTCATATTTGTGATTCCTGGCCTGCATCTGCCATTCCCCCCAAGGCTGGATATGCCAATTTACCTGTGAGTTCCAGGGTACGAATTCATAAAATTTCCCTTGGTAATGTACGCCAACCATGGCCACCGATTCCATCCACCACAATACACCCCGTCTTCCTCCTCCAGCAGTCAGGGCTAAGTCTGTATGATTTTCAAAGCTATTACAGTTCACCCAAAACCATTTTTGCGGGAAAGCTCCACCCCAATTTTTCTCACCATAGGCGGGGGCGTTGGTAAATTCATATAACTTGCCATTCCAGTCAATCCATCCTGTTGCCAAGCCGTGAGCCATTAAAATTTGCCACCCTGGTTCAAAAATCTGCATTTGGGACAACCAACCAGCTGTTGATTGTTGCCAACTATGGCGTTCGCCCCAACCATAAATAGGTTGAATTTTATACTGCCACCGACAGTAAAAACCTGTTCCAGGGTCGCGAATCATACCTTGATTTAAGGTGTCTGTGGCTTGATATCCTTCAATTATGGAGCGTTCAAATTCTTCCGGGGCAAGGTATTGGGGATTAATATCTAAATTTGTCTTTCGCCAATGTCCTAAAGCTAAAGTATCTTTTTTTGCCCAGAATTGATTTACATCAGGGAAAGTACGACATAAATATTCATCATTGATACCCAGTACTTGGGCCGCACCGCCGCTATGGGGTTTACCACCGATGGGGTCTTCAATGGAATACATGAAAGCGAAGGTTTGCCTGTCTGTGGGTAAAGTAACGCGATAATACCAACCTTCAAAAAAACGGCGATCGCTCCCATCCCAATGGTAACCACTGTGGGGAGTTTGCATTGAAACACGAAAATTTTGGATCATGTTCATTAGTTTACTAAGAAAACTTATCAAGTATTACGAACAATTAATTGCATTAAAGTTTGGTAAATATGGTATTGTAAATTTCCAGGATAGTGCTAATTTAAAAACAGGCACAAACAAGTTGAAAGTTTTAACAACTAGTTTGAGGTTAGAGCCTGTGCCTCCTGCTCTATCCAGAGACTCGCAATAACTCCTTAGTCGTCGCATCCTTATGAATGTGTTTTCGCCTTGAGTTCATCGAGTTAATTTTGGAGGTTTTTTCAAAGCACAGCCAAAAATGCCTGCCTAGCTGAATATAATAGGATGCATTACCGGGAGTAATTATTATTGCGAATTTTGTCCACGTTAGTTCATTAATTTACTTCCTTCAGGTTTTCAAGTCTTCTCAATCTATTCAATTTTTATACGAAAATAAACCGTCACACTTCTCTGATCCCTATCAGACCCGGTGGCGGTTTAGTCAATTTTAGATGTTTATATTTATTTAACATTCCCAGCAGCGCACACAAATCGAAAAAACAGACAAGAGGATAATTATCTCAACCAGTATTTGGAAGTTTACAGGAGTTAGGGAAAAGCCCCATACTAAAATTGATGTTCCCATAATAGCGGCTGTTAAGCGTTGACATACTCCCCTTGTTGAAACGAAGGGGATTCAAAAATGTTGTTCCGTAGCAGGGTGAACCCGTGCTACTCCACATTTTCTTCCTGCCTCTTAGGCTCTTAACTAGACAAATAACCTATGTTTTTTGCCCCCGCCAGACCGCCTCCACAGGCATTTTGCTTAGAGTTCAGGAAGTGCCCCTCCCCAAACGGGTCTAAATTCTTGTATGAACAATTTCTCTACCTTTTAGGCTTTATCGTGCAGGTCGCGTCACCCTTCGGGTATCTCCTAAGCCCTTCGGGCACGGCAAAGCCGAAGGTCAACGCTCCGCGTTAGCGTTAGCTCCCCTGTTAGCGAAGCTCTCCCGAAGGGAGCAAGGGGCACGTCAGTCGCTTTATGCCGGGGAACCCCTTCGGGTTACGCGCTCCGCGCACGCTATGCGAGCGCCAGTTGCCTGGGTCGGGAAACCCTCCCGCAGCACTGGACTCACCGTCCACCGCGCTGACTCACCGTTACTGATTTTAGTGGTGATATTTGTCTCGACGATCCATGATGG
>JASJDS010000222.1 GCA_030065055.1 Calothrix sp. MO_192.B10 | reverse complement strand
GCAACACTTTGCTTATGCCGGGGAACCCCTTCGGGTTGCGCCACTTGACGGCAGTTGCTTTATGCCGGGGAACCCGTCCACCGCAGTGGCTTACCGTCCACCGCAAGTGTTTCACCGCAACGGAGTGGCTCCCCAACCTACAATTTATACCTGACTCAGCGTCCTAGGAGTTGTCCATCCTAGTTTGAAAATAGGGAGTGAGGGAGTGAAGGAAGGAGAAAGTAAGGTGGGCATTGCCCACCCTACAAAACACTATACAAGTCCAATAGATGAGATAACCATGAAATTCAAACACGATCAAATATCCCCAAGACCTAGAGAATCTGGGTTTACGATTCTTGAATCCCTAGTTGCAGTTGTAGTTGTTGCTGTCCTAATGGCAGCCATCGCTCCGGCGATCGTTTTGTCTGCTGCAATTCGTGTGCAATCCCGGCGCGTTGAGTTAGCCACCCAAGCCGCTAAAACATATATCGATGGTGTGAGAGCTAAACAAATTGTTTCTCCATTAGAAACTGGAAGTAATACTACTCCATCAGATTTTGCTGCTCCCACTCCTTCAAATAGCCTAAATTGTAAGGCAAATTCTTACTGCACAAGTACGGATAGCTCAACAACTCCAACAAATTTGTACTGTATCGATTTGGATAGTCTTCCTACTATTAGCGATCCTAAATGTGAAGCTAGCAGTTCCCAAGATATGGTCTTGCAGGTTTTTCGCTACAACCCAAATAATAGCAATAGTAATGACGATAAAGCAGGGTACTATCTAGGAGTACGAGTTTACAGAGCAGATGGATTTAGAAATGATGGTAGTTTGACAAAAGCTCCTGCAAAACAAGGAACTGTAACCGGGGGATTAGGCGATCGCAAAGCACCCTTAGTAGAACTTACCACAGAAATTTCCAGCCAAACAGATTCATTTAATCAGTTATGCGATCGCTTGAAAACTGGCAATAGCAATACCAATAATAGTTGCACTTAAATTGCTGGTATTGGGTTTCTTTATTGTCAACCCAACCAACATAGTAAATGGGTATAAAAACATATATTGGTGTTTGGTTATTTGCAAAATATAAATCAATAAATAATAGATATTTTGACACCATATGTGAGAGACAAGATCCCCGACTTCTTAAAGAAGTCGGGGATCTGGGGAGAGGGGATCTGGGGAGAGTAAATCTCACAATTCAAATAAGATTTTATCTAACTTGCTTTTTATAGAGAATATGTCACATGAATCCCATAAAATTTCTACTCAGCAAACAAATTAAAAGTCCCAAAGTCATTCGAGAAACTGGTTTTACCCTCACAGAATTACTAGTAGCTACCGTCATGTCAGTAATAATTATTACGCCAATGCTCGGATTTATGGTGAATATTTTGAATACAGATAAACAAGAACAAGCCAAAGCTAGCTCCGAACAGGAAATTCAAGCAGCAATGGATTACATTGCTCGCGATTTACAACAAGCGGTGTATATCTATGATGAAGCTGGCATAGATGCAATCAAAGACGAGCTACCTAGTCCGACTGAAACGGATAGGGTTCCTATACTGGTGTTTTGGAAGCGTGAGTTTCTTGAGAACGCGCTTCCAGTCCCTAATACGAACGAAAAGGATGATACTTTTGTCTACTCATTAGTTGCCTACTATTTAATTAAAAATAACGATGACACTTGGTCTAATGCTGCTCGTATTGCTAGATGGCAAATTCGGGATGGGGTACTGGCTACTGGTTTTACACTTGATGACGATGATAATCAAGTCGCCGATGGAGTTGATTGTGATGGGTATGAAGAAAAGTATGTCAGCGATTATTGTCCGAGTCCTGGTTATGCTTCATTTAGCCTAGAAGGAGTTGGGACTATAGAACAGAAGATGAATAGTTGGACAAGACTTAGTTCTTATACAGATGCAGATGACCAAACCCAAACTGTAAATCTATCTGGTTCATTTGTACTAGTAGACTACATCGACCAAACTACTAATAATCCAATTCCGGAAAAAACTTGTTCCACTGGCTCGAAAGTCACACCTGCAAATTTTAGTGGTAGAAATACAACTCAAATGACTAGCTTTTATGCTTGTGTTGATACAAATAATACTACCGCACAAGTGTTTTTACGAGGTAATGCCTTGGCTAGGGTACAAAATAGCAATATAGATTGCAAAAATAATAACTGTCAAAAAAATTATTTTCCTACTGCAAGTGTCAGGGTAGAAGGACGGGGATTCTTGTTTACAGAGTAAATATCAGGGTGATTAGTTTGAACTCCCTTAGGAGAGGGAATAGGGAACAGGCAACAGGCAACAGTGAGGGTTTTCGCCTATATCAAGAGGCTTGTATAGCAGTACTAATTTAAGGAACATTATTTGAGAGAAAATATCATGGCTGTGAAAAATTTAGATAGCGATCGCTATCTAATATCATGTACGGATGAATACTTATAAAACCTCACCCGCCTACGGCACCCTCTCCTTTACAAGGAGAGGGTAAGAGAGGGTTAGAGTAACTCAAGCAATAATTATAAGTAATTAAGCGAACATGATATAACCCTCTTTAATCACTCTCGCGCTTCTAAAAATCCAACATCCTTATTCTTAAGGACTTTTATGAATTTAGCCGTAGGTTGGGGAGCCACTCTTGTGCGCGGGTGAATCCTGCGGATACGCTACGCGAGCCCCGCGTTGAGAGAAGTGGCGTTTGAGGGACGAAACCCAACAACCAAAAACTTTGGCATTGTTGGGTTTCACTTCGTTCTACCCAACCTACATTTATTTTTATCTTCCCAGAATGACAGAAGAGCGATAACTGACCAAACCGTAATCGGTATCAAGCTGCCAAATTCTATTTGTGGAGGTGGAAAAATTTTAGCTTTCAATCATAAATTATTTAACCCAGATTAATCTCAGAAAATAATATGAATCAATATACTTGGAAACTATTATCTCCAGCCAATCAGCGAGATTCCCAGAAACGTTTATCTGACTCAAAAGACAATGGTTTTACATTGCTAGAAGTATTGGCAGCAGTATTTATGGTAGGAATTTTAGCAGCGATTGCTGCCCCTGGTTGGCTTGGTTTTGTGAAGCGACAGCGCCTCAATAAAGCTGGGGATCTAGTGCTAGCTGCTTTACAAGAAGCACAGCGAGAAGCTAAAAAGAATAAGCGCGACTACAGTGTCAGTTTCAAAACTAATAGCGGTATCCCCCAAATTTCAGTTTATTCTGGTGATACACCCAATAATTGGCGTGATTTAGGAGAAGATGTAGGAATACAGCCAGGGCAGGTATTACTTGGGACAAATCTCAGTAATTCAAATACAAATACTGCTTCTACTTCTAATAGTGTTGATTTTAATAATTTAACTACTGAAAAAACAATTACTTTTGACCATATGGGTACTTTGCCCAATGCCAACTTTGGTACACCCCCATCAGGTTCAACAGAAACACCTGGTTTAAGAATTGTGGTAGCTATCCCCCAGTCTACCAACTCTACAACTCCTAGCAATGACAGACGATGTGTAATTATAGAGACTCTAATTGGCGGAATGCGAACTGCTAAAGATGATGATTGTGAAATTAATTAATCCTTGATTAAACAGTAAACCAAACAGAATAAAATTAGGTACTTGTAGGGTGCGTTATGCTAACATAGCTCCGCACGCCCGCCATATTATCGGATGGTGCGTTACGCTGCGCGGCAGGACACCCTACGTGTTTTAAGCGCAAGCGCAGGCTACGCCAACTATTGTTCCACCACATTAGTTATGAGGGCTAGGTAAAAGATCCCCGACTTCTGAATCAATATTCGCACATTGTAGCAATTCCTAGGATAGAAGTCGGGGATCTAAAAGCCGCGACTCGTCAAAATTAATGAAATGAACCACTAGAAATATACGAAAATTATCGGCAACGCCAAATAAAAAATCGGTGCAAATCCATTGCACCGATTTTTGCTCAAATATTGACAATGATAGAAATTCTTCATGGTAAAACACTACGCATTTAGGGCGCGGACATTTCTAAATCCTGAAACTCTTTAACAGGCTGCTATTCCCTATTCCCTGTTCCCTAGCGCGTAGCGCTCACCCATTATGCCCATGCGGAAGCTTGAGGTTTGGCAAAAATCATCCTCCCCGCAGAAGTTTGTAAAGCACTGGTGACAACCACCCGTAATTCACCACCGACATAATTACTACCTTCCTCCACCACTACCATGGTGCCATCCTCCAAGTAACCCACACCTTGGCTGGGTTCTTTCCCTTCTTTGAGAATTTTTAAATCGATGTTGTCTCCTGGTAAATAACTAGGACGCACGGCATTAACTAAGTCATTCACATTTAACACCGGAACCTTTTGCACGCTGGCAACTTGGGATAGATTGTAATCATTAGTAAGTAGGGTGCCGTTGATTTCTTGAGCAAATCGCACTAGTTTGGCATCTACCGTAGGTATATCCTCGTAATCAACGGGGTTAATCAGAATGCGATTGGGGTAAGTTTCTTGAATGCGGTTGAGGATTTCTAACCCCCGCCTACCCCGAACTCTTTTTTGGTCTTTACTAGCATCGGCTACTTGTTGCAATTCTTGCAAGACAAATTGGGGTAAGATAATCTGTCCTTCCAAGAAACCCGTTTCTAACAAGCCTTCAATGCGACCATCAATAATGCAACTAGTATCTAAAACTTTAGTGTTGGCGGGTTTTAGAGTTCCTTCCACAACCATAGTTTCCATGGTGTTGGGATTAATTAGTCGCAGCAATCCCCGCCCGTGGGTATCTGCTAAATTCATACCCGTATATGCCAGGACTATGCTACCCACAACTGCTACCAATGGCTTAATAAAACTAAAATCTGGTGGAATTGGTAGCAAGAATAGTGGTGCTAGCATTAAGTTAGCAACTAATAGTCCAATTACTAAACCAATGGCACGGGTAAAAATGGTTTCGGGGGACATTTCCCGGACTTGTGTTTCCAAACGACGATATCCCGTCTGAAATCTCAGTCCCACCGCACCACCGATAATGGCAGCAAAGGCAGCGACAACTAAGCGCAATGCCTCTAAATTTGTCACCCTTTCTAAAGTGCCATGTGGTAGCAGATCTGTACTGTAGAACCCTACCCCCGCAGCTGCTAGGACGAATGAGAAAATAATAATAGCGTCAAGCATGATGGTGTTGTTTTCCTACAACTGTATTTTTGAATTTTAGTAAGTGTTTTTTATTTAATTATTAATACATAATTAAGGATGTTTACAATCATAGTATGAGGTAGGGTTAACAACATCTGCAATCATTATAACCAAAGAGTTTTCTGGTTTATATTTTCCAGCCTAAAGCGAGAAAATCCCAATAAAACATAAATAATCTCATGATTTTCATGGATACTAAAGGTGAGAATAGTAATTCAATGTTTGTAACAAAATGGAACAAAAATTAGTGTTTACAGCAATGACAGATGCTGCTTATATACATATTCCATTTTGCCGCAGACGCTGTTATTACTGTGATTTTCCGGTATTTGTGCTTGGCGATCGCCTGCGGGGTGAAACATCGGGAACGATGCACCACTACTTAGAGGTTTTATGTCAAGAAATTACAAATACACCTATTCATGGTCAATTTTTAAACACAATTTTTTTTGGTGGTGGCACTCCTTCATTATTGTCGGTAAATCAATTACAGCAGATATTGGTAACTTTGGATCGACGATTTGGGATTGCTTCTCAAGCGGAGATTTCCATGGAAATAGATCCAGGAACCTTCGATTTAGAACATCTCTCTGGCTATCGTCATGCAGGTATCAATCGCATTAGTTTGGGCGTACAAGCATTTCAACCAGAATTATTGCAAGCTTGCGGGCGATCGCACAACCTTGCTGATATTTTTACAGCCATAGAGATGATTCGCCAGGTAGGGGTTCCCGAATTTAGCATTGATTTAATTTCTGGTTTACCTAATCAAACTTTGGAGATATGGCAAAATTCCCTGGAGCAAGCTGTAGCCATTGCACCTACCCATATTTCTATATATGACTTAACGATTGAGCCTGGAACTGCCTTTGGGCGGTATTTTCAACCAGGCGATCGCCCTTTACCCAACGATGAAACTACTGTGAGAATGTATCGCATGGCACAGCAGATTTTAACTGGTGCTGGTTACGAGCATTATGAAATTTCTAATTATGCCCAGCCAGGGCACCAGTGTCGCCATAATCGAGTTTACTGGCAAAATCGCCCCTACTATGGGTTTGGCATGGGTGCAGCCAGTTATGTGGCAGGTAAACGGTTTACCCGTCCACGTAAGACTCAGGAGTATTACCAGTGGGTAAAAGATGGGTGTGTAATAGATTGCGAGTTAACACCACCAGATGAAGTATTGTTAGATACTTTGATGTTAGGTTTGCGGTTAACAGAAGGTGTGAGTTTGCAGATGTTGCAAGAACGGTTTGGAAAGGAAAATGTTGAGAATATTCAGAGAATTTTGCAACCTTACCAAGATAAGGGTTGGGTGCAAATACTAAAGGGAAGGTTACAACTGAGCGATCCCGAAGGCTTTTTATTTTCTAATGTGGTATTGTCAGCATTGTTTCAAGAATTAGGTAGATAGTAGATTTGCCAGAGGCGATTTCCCAACTTCTCAATGAAGAGCAACTCAGTTAGCGATCAGCCCTACGGGCATAGCTGTGCTTACCGCACTTTTGTACCAAGAGTTTTCAGTATACTCTAAACGGATTAATGATTGTAGGTTGGGTTGAGGAACGAAACCCAACAAAAACCTACTTGCTGTTGGGTTTCACTTCGTTCAACCCAACCTACGAAAAGTTAAGTTTTTAGCCGTTGGGAGTATAGGCGATAAGCTCTACAGCCCTCATCCGGTAGAATCGCGCTTGATGGGCAGTCTGATACAATCTGGTCATGTTCGATAATACCTGCAAGTTCCTCGCTGAGAGTTTTTCCGAAGATTTTGCCTCCTGGCTGCTTGGTGAACCGATCACCATGACTCAACTCAGCCCATCTGAACTGTCCCTTGAACCCATTCGAGCGGATGCCTTGATTTTGCTGAATTCTGATGATTTTGTCCTTCACATCGAGTTTCAGACCGAACCTGACCCAACTATGGGCTTTAGAATGGCAGATTACCGCCTGAGAGTTTTCCGCCGTTTTCCGAATAAGCGGATGCGCCAAGTGGTAATTTACTTGACCCGTTCAACCTCTGAACTCGTTCATCAGTCGGCGTTTGAGATTCCTGGTACTCGTCACCAATTTGAGGTCATTCGGCTATGGGAACAACCCACTCAGCTGTTTCTAGAATCGACGGGGTTATTGCCCTTGGCTGTGCTGACACAAACCACCGATGCTGCTCAAACCTTGCGTCAAGTGGCTGCAAGAGTTGAGGCGATTCCAGAAATGAGGGTGCAGAGTAATGTGGCGGCATCCACTGGGATTCTAGCAGGGCTATTATTGAAGAGGGACTTTATTAACCAGGTTCTACGGAGAGATATCATGCAGCAGTCTGTTATTTATCAAGACATTCTCCAAGAAGGCGAAGAAAGGGGTGAACGATCGCTCGTCTTCCGCCTCCTAGCACGTCGCATTGGTGAACTATCTCCGGAAATGCGATCGCAAATCCAAGCTTTATCCCTCCCTCAGCTTGAAGCTTTGGGCGAGGCGTTGTTGGACTTTACGAAACCCGAGGATTTGGATGAATGGATGGATTCACTTAGTGTTGCTGATAGCAAATCGCACTCGTAGGTGTAAAACATACCAGAACACGGACATTTTTGTGGTTTCTTAGTCTAAAATCCAATCACTATTCTCAAGCCAGATCCGCGATCGCTGACTCCGCAAGTCCTGTTAATTTTGCTACTTGCTCCACTGTCATTCCTGATTGAAGTAGGTTGCGTGCAGTTTGTAATAATTGCTGCTCTATCATGTTTGCCCGTTGGTGTTCTTGCTCTGCCCGTTGGTGTTCTTGCTCTGCCCGTTGGCGTTCCTGTTCTGCCCGTTGGCTTTCTTGTTGGGCGATTTCGTCAGCAGTTGCCAGCAATTCTCCTTCTAAGGTTTCCCAGCGTAACCACGTAGCTTCAATGCCTTTATAGCTACCTTGCCAACGTTGTAAAGCTAACCCCAAAGACTGACTAACTAATTGATTTTGGGAGTTGACTGGGATTGGTTGATAGATGCTATTTTGCATGGAAAATCCAGCCCAATCACCTGGATTGAAAGGATCATACCAGAAATATTCTGGCACGCGCATTTGATTTTGATAAATTAACTTTTTCTCATTTTTGTCTGCGGCGGCGGTACTATCGGAAAGTAACTCAATTACCACATCTGGTGCTTTGCCTTCTTCCCACACAACCCAACTTTTTCTTTCTCCTTTCGGCACTCCCAACACGACAAAAAAATCTGGCCCTTTAAAATCTTTATTCTTTACCTGCGCCAAGCTGTAGTAGACAAACATATTACCGCCTACATAGCCATCATTCCTTTGCTCTAACCATGGTTGTAAGGCATCAATCAGTAAATCCATTTGCAGTTTATGGCGTTGGCTTTCCATGGGAGTTCCATCATCATAGGGTAGTTCCTCCTGAGTAGGTGGTAAGGTGATGTTCTCAGGTGCGGTTGGGGTTTGTGTCATTTCAGTTATCAGTTATCAGTTATCAGTTAGCCTCCTGCACTCTTGTGCTGCGCTACCAGCTTTCCCATCGATAAATCGAGGGGCAAGGGTTACGGGAAAAAATTGTGAATGAATAATTAAGAATGCAGTTGGGGGAAAATTTCTAAATTCTAAATTCTAAATTCTAATCTAATAGTACAATTATATTACCAATATGTTCAGCGATCGCGTTTTGCAAATATTTGATTGGCAAATATAAATATCTATTATGTTAGAGTACAACTTATCCAAATATTTACCTTCAGCGGACGAGCTGCCTGATTCTGACGAAACGCCTGTGGATAATGAACTACAAGAATTGATACCAGGGTTATTAAAGTCCATTTTGTTAATTCTTTGGGCTGAACGGATGGACTGGTTATTTGCCATTGACATGGGTATATATATAGATCCTGATGAACCTCCCATTGTCCCAGATGCATTTCTCAGCTTGGGTGTAGAGCGGGTTTATGATGAAGAATTACGTCCTAGTTATGTGCTTTGGGATGAAAATGTTGTTCCCATTTTGACAATAGAAATAGTGTCCCCAAATTACCGCAAAGAGTATACAAAAAAACTCGAAGAATATGCAGCAATGGGTGTACTCTACTATGTGATTTATTCTTCCCGTCGTCGTCGCAAACCGCGCTTGGAAATACATAAATTGGTGAATGGACAATATCAATTGCAACCAGGAAATCCGGTTTGGTTGCCAGAAATTGGCTTAGGAATTGGTTGTGAAAGGGGTAATTATAGTGGGGTGACGCGAGAATGGTTATATTGGTATGACGAAGCAGGTAAGCGTTACCCAACTCCACAGGAACAAATCCAACAAGAAGCACAACGCGCTCAGTTGTTAGCGGAAAAATTACGGGAATTAGGTGTAGATCCTGATACAATCGCGTAATTTAATCTTACTCTAGAGGAAAAATTTCTTCCCTTTCCCAATGTATAGTCCCATATTTAAAGATTTAGTACTAATTGGTGGTGGTCATAGTCACGCTATTGTATTAAAAATGCTGGGTATGCATCCCATTCCAGGGGTACGTTTAACCTTAATTACCGATGCATCGGATACGCCTTACTCCGGGATGCTACCAGGACATATTGCTGGATTTTACAATCGGGATGAATGCCATATTGATTTGCGATCGCTCGCCAATTTTGCCCAAGCACAATTATACATTGACCGCGTAGTTGGTTTGGATTTGACAAACAACAAAGTTATTTGTGCTAGTCGTCCAGAGGTTAGTTTTGATGTGCTGTCTATTGATATTGGTAGTACTCCTGCCACCATATCTGTACCAGGTGCAGCAGAATACGCCATTCCCGCCAAACCTGTACCTCAGTTATTAACATATTGGGAACAATTAACTAATAATGTGACTAAAAATCCCCAAGAGGCAGTCAAAATTGCCATTGTTGGTGGAGGTGTGGGAGGTGTGGAATTAGCACTTTCGATGCAGGCTCATTTACATCGGATTATCAGTCAGGGGGCGTGGAGGAGTGGAGGTAATCTGGACATTCATTTATTTCAACGTCATTCCCAACTTATGCCCAATAATCATCAGTTGGTGCGTCGTCAAATCCAAACCATATTACAGGAACGTCATATTCAAGTACATCGGGGAGAAAATGTCATTCAAATAGAACCCCAGGGAAAATCTATTGCTGGATTGCAACTCAAATGTGAGTCTGGTTTCACAGGGGAGTATACTCACATTTTCTGGGTGACACAAGCATCAGCACCCCCGTGGTTGCAAGCATCGGGACTCAAAACAGATCCTCAAGGCTTTATTCTAGTAGACGATACCTTACAATCTTTGTCCCATCCCCACATATTTGCAGCAGGTGATATTGCCACTATGGTAAATCATCCCCGTCCTAAAGCAGGGGTGTTTGCAGTGCGTCAAGGAAAACCATTATTTACAAATCTGCGGAAATTTTTATTAGGGAAATCCCTGGAACCCTATACTCCACAAAAACAATATTTAAGCTTAATTGGTACTGGTGACGGCAAAGCAATAGCTACCCGTGGTATGTTTACTTTACCCCCCCATCAACTTATCTGGTTTTGGAAAGATTGGATTGATCGTCGCTTCATGGAACGTTTACGTAATTTTCCTCAGATGCAGAGTAATAAAAAAACAGTCTCAATCCAAAACCCGTCTTGGAAAGTTTGCTCAACGGAGGGAACCTTTGCAACGCAACTTTCCGCAAAATCTAAAATCCCCAATTCAATTATGCCCTGTGCTGGATGTGGTTCTAAGGTTGGTAGTACAGTCCTCACCAGGGTTTTACAGCGTATTCAACCAACCCAAGGAATTATTAGCAATCAGCAAGATATTATAGTTGGTTTGGATGTAGCGGATGATGCGGCGGTAATTAAAGTGACAGGGGATCAGGTTCTGGTGCAAACCATTGATTATTTTCGTGCTTTACTCAACGATCCCTATATTTTTGGACAAATTGCTACTAATCATTGCTTGAGCGATATATTTGCTATGGGTGCGATTCCTCACAGTGCATTAGCGATCGCGACCATCTCTTATGGTATTCCTAGTAAGGTGGAAGAAACTCTTTATCAATTATTATCCGGGGCGGTACAAGTACTAAATCAAACAGGTGCATCATTAATTGGTGGGCATACCACGGAAGGTGCAGAAATAGTATTTGGCTTATCTTGTAATGGTTTTGCAGATGCAGACAAGCTGTTACGTAAAGATGGGATGGAACCGGGAGATGTATTGATTTTAACTAAAGCACTGGGGACGGGAACATTATTTGCCGCTGATATGCGTCGTCAGGCCAAAGCTAGGTGGATTGATGGAGCGGTGGAGTCCATGTTGTTATCTAATCAATTAGGGGCTAAATGTTTATTACAATATGGTGCTAGTGCTTGTACTGATGTTACTGGTTTTGGTTTACTAGGGCATTTATTAGAAATGGTGCAAGCTTCCGGGGTAGGGGTGGAACTACAGTTAGAACATATCCCCGTATTAACAGGTGCCAGGGAAACCATTGCCCAAGGAATTTTTAGCTCCTTGCACCCAGAAAACTTACAAGCATCTCAGTATATATCTAATTTAGAGTCAGTTTCTTGTCATCCCCATTATCCCCTACTATTCGATCCCCAAACATCTGGGGGGTTATTAGCTTCAGTTCCCGCAGATAAAGCAGATGATTGCATTGCCCAACTAAAAGCTTTAGGATATGGAGATAGTTGTGCGATCGCTCATGTAATTCCCTTAGTTACTCCAACAATTATCTGTGCATAACCCGAAATCTTTGTAGAGACGTAAAATTTGGCGTTGCTGATTTGTGAATATTAATTTAGTCTCACGCAAAGACGAGCCAGTGCGTTGGGCGGTAAGCCACTGCGGTGGACGGTGAGTCCAGTGCTGCGGGAGGGTTTCCCTCCGCAGGCAACTGGCGCTCGCATAGCGTGCGCGGAGCGCGTAACCCGAAGG
>JASJDS010000042.1 GCA_030065055.1 Calothrix sp. MO_192.B10 | reverse complement strand
CAACGCTTCTGGAGAGATAGACCTCTGGTTTATTCCAAATTAGGCTTGTTAATTGGTACATTTTGTACGGTTAAACGGTTTAATAACTGCCAGCAATGGATGGGATAAATTAAGTTAGCTCGGTGAAAGAAGAATCCCCGCCCTTGTAGGGCGTGGGAGTGTCAACTAGCCCGTTAAAGTGGCAAAATCAACAAACATAGTTTTACTGAATTTTTACTTTTTATTCACTTGCCCACAAAATCCTCATTAACCATGTCACCACTTACCCAAAAACCTTCAGACCATTCAGGAATAGAATTATTACTATGTACGATTCCCCAATCTTTTCTATTACAATTGGGTACAGTATCTGTAATAGCATTGTTAATCGCCCAAAAAGCAAGCACAGAAACATTCACTGCCCTGGGAGAAGCTAGCGAAGAATTGTTTAGAGGCGAGCGTTTGCCCATTCTTAACTTTCCCGAACCAGCAAATTCCCAAGATTAAGCCAAAAATTATACATATCAAAATTAATTATGGTGATTTTGGTACGTTGTTATGAACTTTAACTGCAAAATAAAAAATCATCAACACCATATAATCTGATTTACCAGAATAGAGGAATATGAGTTCCCTTTTATACTCTTTCGATCGGGCTGTGAATATCTACCCTGCATCTGATTTATTTTTACGCCATCGCCTCCAGGTGATGGAAGAACTGTGGGAGTCGGTTCTCCGACAAGAATGCGGTCAAAAGATGGTGGATCTTTTATGGCAGCTACGAGATTTATGTTCGCCGGAAGGACAAGCCACCACGGACCAAGCTCCTTCGGTATTTAAGTTGATCGAGCAGTTAAACATTAATGAAGCCATTAGGGCAGCTCGTGCTTTTGCTCTTTATTTTCAGCTGATCAACATCATAGAACAGGACTACGAGCAACGGCAGCAGCTACATCGTTATGAACAGTATACCCAAGTAGATAGTGAAGAAACCCTACCCAATATTCTGCCATCCCAACAGCAGGGAACGGAACCAGTGAATAGTGGTTTGGGGGCGGATTTACTCACTAAAAGTTGGCAAGCTAGACCTAATGGTCAACAGAAGGGAACCTTTGGTGCCCTATTTCCCCAATTGTTCCAGTTGAATGTACCACCCCAACAAATTCAACGGCTAATTGCCCAGTTAGACGTGCAGTTAGTATTTACAGCCCACCCCACGGAAATTGTGCGTCATACCATTCGCGGGAAGCAACGAAGGGTCGTTCAACTACTCCAACAACTAGATGGAGTGGAAAAACGCACCGGGGGCACTGGAGAGCTATACAATTTGGAAGCAGAAGAAATTCAAGGCAAATTGCTGGAAGAAATTCGTCTGTGGTGGCGCACGGACGAACTGCACCAGTTTAAACCCACTGTGTTAGATGAAGTGGATTATTCCTTACACTATTTCCAAGAGGTATTGTTTGAAGGAATTCCCCACCTCTATCAACGGTTTAAACATGCCTTAAATAAAACCTTCCCTTGGTTAGAACCACCTAGGAAAAACTTCTGTAAATTTGGCTCTTGGGTAGGTGGCGATCGCGACGGCAATCCATCGGTAACACCAGCAATTACGTGGCAAACCGCTTGCTATCAGCGCCATATTGTGCTAGAGAAGTACATTGGTTCTGTGAAGCAATTGATACAACTGTTGAGTGTTTCCATGCACTGGAGCGACGTGCTACCAGATTTGTTGGAATCCTTGGAAATTGAGCAGTCCCAGTTAAGTAAAGTTTATGATGAGTGGTCATTGCGGTATCGCCAAGAACCCTATAGATTGAAACTAGCCTATATCCTCAAACGGCTAGAAAATACCCGCGATCGCAATCAAATTCTATCGAAGAATGAAGTCTTAAAGGGAGAACAACCACCAATTTACAACTCTGGGGAGGAATTTTTAGCGGAACTACGTCTGATTCAGCGCAATCTCAACGAAACAGGCTTAAGTTGTCAGCAATTAGAGAATTTGATTTCTCAAGTGGAAATTTTTAGTTTTCACCTCACTCAATTAGACATTCGCCAAGAATCATCCCGTCATTCAGATGCGATTAATGAGATTTTGGCATACTTGGGAGTTCTCCAAAAACCTTACGACGAACTATCAGAAGCCGAAAGAGTTGCTTGGTTAGTGGAGGAATTACAAACCCGTCGTCCCCTAATTCCTACCCACCTGCCATTTTCGGAAAAAGTCAATGATGTGATTGAAACTTTCCGGATGCTGAAAACCTTGCAGCAAGAGTTTGGTAATAATATTTGTCAAACCTACATTATTAGTATGTGCCGGGAAGTCAGTGATGTCCTGGAGGTATTATTACTGGCAAAAGAAGCCGGACTTTATGACCCTGGTACAGCCATCGGTACAATTCGGGTAGTACCCCTATTTGAAACCGTAGAGGACTTACAACGCTCCCGCAGGGTAATGAGAGATTTGTTTGAGCTACCCTTGTATCGAGCTTTATTAGCTGGTGGTTACGAAGGAGTTCACCAACCCCCCCACAGTATTTCTTCTACTCCCCTCACCCCCAACCTGCAAGAGGTAATGTTAGGGTATTCTGACAGTAATAAAGACTCCGGCTTTTTAAGCAGTAACTGGGAAATTCACAAAGCACAAAAATCCCTGCAAAAAATCGCCGAAGAATATGGCTTGAACTTAATGATTTTCCACGGTAGGGGTGGCTCCGTGGGACGGGGTGGTGGCCCCGCTTACGAAGCGATTTTAGCTCAACCAGGGCACAGTATTAATGGGCGGATTAAAATTACCGAACAGGGGGAAGTTTTAGCTTCTAAATATTCCCTGCGGAACTTGGCACTATACAACCTAGAAACCATTACCACCGCCGTCATCCAAGCTAGTTTACTGCGTACCGGCTTTGATGATATTGAACCGTGGAATGAGATAATGGAAGAATTAGCAGCGCGATCGAGGAGTCATTATCGAGCGTTAATATACGAACAACCAGATTTCATTGACTTTTTCCACCAAGTTACCCCCATTGAGGAAATTAGCCAATTACAAATTAGTTCTCGTCCTGCCCGTCGTCCCTCTGGGAAGAAAGGATTGAGCAGTCTGCGGGCAATTCCCTGGGTATTTAGCTGGACACAAACTAGGGTATTACTGCCTTCTTGGTACGGTATTGGTACAGCTTTACAAGAATTCTTGCAGGTGGAACCAGAAGAACACCTGAAATTGCTGCGATATTTCTACGTCAAATGGCCATTCTTCAAAATGGTGATTTCTAAAGCAGAAATGACCCTAGCCAAAGTAGATTTACAAATGGCAAGTCGCTACGTTGAAGAGTTATCTAAACCAGAGGACAAGCAACGGTTTGAGAAAGTTTTTGAGCAAATTGCCAATGAATTTTATCTCACCAGGGATTTAGTCTTACAAATCACTGGGAATCAAAAACTATTAGATGGCGATCCTGTCTTACAAAGGTCTGTACAACTGCGTAATGGTACTATTGTACCCTTAGGTTTTATTCAAGTTGCCTTACTCAAGCGCCTGCGGGAATCCCGTAGTATGGCCACATCCGGAGTCATTCACTCTCGTTACAGTAAAGGGGAGTTACTGCGGGGAGCTTTGTTGACAATTAATGGCATCGCTGCTGGGATGAGGAATACTGGTTGATGGTTGATAGTTGTTAGTTGGTGGTTGTTAGTTGATGGTTGTTGGTTGTTAGTTGTTAGTTGTTAGTTGTTGGTTGTTGGTTGTTGGTTATCACAATTCCTTCACTCCTTCACTCCTACTCTGCGAGAAGCCGCTACCGCGTCTACACTCCTTCCCTCCATCACTCCCTCACTCCTTCCCTCCCCATAAAGATGGGTTCATGATGAAAAATCGAGTTCTCATTTGTACTTCCTTGGCGCTACTTGCTGGATTGTCTGGCGGCTATTTTGGTGGACAAATTGCTTCCAGGCTCCATCCCCAGCGTTGTCAACAGCAAGGTTTTGGTATCAAACAAATTTGTCAAATTTTGGTAATACCAGGAGCAATGTGGCAAGGAAGTACCACAGGGCTATGGACTGGGACTATTTTAGGTGCATTTGCAGGTGGTTTAATTACTCGCAAAAAGCGCTAGCTATCTTAATGGAGCGCAACCAGAAACAGGAATCAAACCGCTATTTCTCAGAGCTACTATAAGCCCCCCATTCTATCCGTGGGGAATGGGTTAGTGTTAGCGCAGTACAAGAGTGCAGGAGGCTAACTGATAACTGATAACTGTTAGCGCAGCTCCTCCGTTAGCGCAGCTCTCCCGGAGGGAGCAGGAGGCTAACTGATAACTGAAATGACTACTCATTGGAAGCTATGGAATTTTGTAAATGATTCCAACTTATCCAACAGCTGGTAGCAGTATCAAAACAGTGCCAATTACCACCATCACGCTCTTGATAGCAAAATAAAGAGCGATCGCTAGTATTAAAATTTGTGGTCAAATAATATACGATGCCCTGAAAAGGATAAATTTTTCGACTGAGACGTTTTGCCACTGCTTGATTGGGACATTCCACCATAAATACTGGTTCTCCATCTAGATGAGTGAGGGAAAACACACACATCCGTAAGATTGCTCTGAGCCAGCTTTCGGTATTATCAAAATAATTATCAATAATCTTATTAGTCAGTGATTTTTGCAATAAACGATTATCTTGATCGAACGTATGGGAATCGCGCATAGCACTACCTACTTGCTACCGAACTAGTCCGAGATTAAACCAAAAGCAGTAAAAATGACAAGTGTATACGCAAAAATACGGCAATTTGTATTTTGCTCGATATGCCACCACTTGTGATTTATAAAACTTATTACTTATTATTTATTACTTATTACTTACTTTTCCTGGCTCTCCCCCAGATTTTTTGGTTTACCCCAGGCTGGTAAAATTCAGGATGAAGTAGCATATAGAATTGCCAAAACTGCCATGAGTGCTGACACCAATCCAGTAAATTCCCCAACCAAAGGTGCTGATGCCATTGACGCAGCGATCGCATCAGGTATCGATTTCGACGGTTCCCCCATCCCCCCTGCCAAACTAGAACTGTATAGCCAGGTAATGGGATTAGAAGCCAATAGACAGCGCAGCGGGGTTTCCAATACCATGCGATCGCGCATTGTCAGAATTGGTGCTAAACACATTCCCCAAGCAGAACTGAACCAGAAACTTGTAGATGCTGGTTTCGCACCCCTCAAAGATAAGGAAATTGCTTTTTTTTACAATAAATGACAATGGATTTGCTCAAATCAAGCCAATCTCCCCAACTTAATAAATGCGATCGGCAAACACTTTTAAATTACTTTGAAAATTCATGGGAACTGGAAGAAATTCTCATGAAAAGTCTGGTGGGGGAAGAGACATTCTATATAAACCCAGACCCTTTAAGAAACCGTCTGATTTTCTACTTAGGTCACTCGGCTGTCTTCTACATCAATAAATTGATTCGGGTTGGGTTATTGAATCAGCGCATTAACCCTGACTACGAAATCCTGTTCGAGATTGGGGTAGATCCTACAACCCCTGAGGAACTTGATGCAGCCATGCAAGATGTCCACTGGCCCGAAGTGGAAGATGTTTGGCAATATAGAGACAAAGCCAAAGCAGAAATTGCAGCAGTTATTCAAAAGACACCACTGAATCTCCCCATCGAGCAAAACCATCCCCTCTGGGCACTAATCATGGGCATGGAACACAACCGGATTCATTTTGAAACCTCTTCCATGCTAATCCGACAACTTCCTGTAGAGAAGCTGGAGCGTCCAGAATGTTGGCAATATGCAACTTCTGATGGCAAGGTTCCCGACAATGACATGATTGGGGTTGCAGGTGGGGTGGCTGAACTTGGCAAACCGGAAAATGCTCCTACCTATGGCTGGGATAGCGAATACGGTAATCGCAAAGTGGAAGTGAAACCATTTTTAGCCAGTAAGTATCTGATTACCAATGGGGAATTCCTCAAGTTTGTGGATGATAATGGCTACGAAAATCGCGACTTGTGGGATGAAGAATCCTGGGATTGGAAGACACAATACAACATCAAACACCCCAAATTCTGGATACCCAGCAATGGTAGTTATAAATATCGAGCCATGTTTGATGAGATTGACTTGCCCCTTGATTGGCCAGTAGAAGTGAATCATTATGAAGCGATGGCTTACTGTAGGTGGAAGGGTAAGGGAATTCGCTTAATGAGTGAAGCAGAGTGGAATGTTGCTGCTGCTAACTGCGAGGAAGATAAAGATTTCAATCTCAATGTCAAGTTTGGTTCTCCTAGTCCAGTGGGAATGTTACAAAATGCTGAAAATACCTCTGGACTCTATGATTTACGGGGTAATGTTTGGGAGTGGCTGAGTGATGATTTCACCCCCCTACCGGGATTCAAACCTCATCCACTTTATGAAGATTATTCTGCTCTTTTCTTTGATACTGACCATAAGATAATGCTCGGTGGGGCTTGGGCAAGTACGGGAGCTTACGCTTCTCCCTCATGCCGGAATTGGTTCCGTCGCAACTTTTACCAACATGCAGGTTTTCGGATTGCTCAAGATTTATGAAAATGAGCAATTAAGGCTCTTCTAGAGCAGTTGTGATAATTTAGCATAAAATAAATCCTAAAATCCTTGTTAAGCAAGGATTTAAGGATTATATAAAATAAATTTTCATCAAAAAAATATTGTTATTTAAAGCATGTAAAATGGACAACAACTATCCATTTTGTTGGTGTCGATCCAAATGAGAAAGAATGCATAAAACTAACAGAATGCTGTAGTGAAGTTAGTGTATATCAACCAAATAAATTTAGTTTTAAAATTTATCCAGTTGGGTTCGAGACATTTGCAGCTCCCCAAAGTTTTGACATTATCTTATTAATTCATTTCCTCTACTACTTGCCATAAATTGAAGCGTCAATTCACCAAAGTTATCAGCTTCTTACAGCGATTTTCAGGTAAATAGACCACACCGTAGGGGTTTAGCAATGCTAAACCCCTACATGAAGATGTGGCTCAAATAGATGAAAACTGCTGTAACAAAGAAGGGAGGATGATTGTAGTAATAAGCTCAAAAATAGATTTAATAAATCAACCTTATTACTATATCAGTCAGCAACTGTACGGAAAACCTAGATTTTTTAGTGAGGATATAGAGAAAATCCTCATTGAAAACAATATTTCATTTCGTTAAGAAAAGATTGAATTTTCAGTGAACATGACAGAATGCTTTCAAAAGAAGTCTGAATTAGGTAAATAGTTGCTAAATTTTATAATTGGTGCCAACACTACCTATTTTTCATCGTGACAATTGCAACTACTTCTAGACTACTTTGACAAGAATTCGCAAAAGATGGAGGGGGGGAGAATTAAACAATTCGTAATTCGTAATTCTTAATTCTTAATTACGTTTTGTAATGGGGATTTAAACCCCAACACAAAACAAACAACCCGTAGGGGATGGGGTTTTAAACCCCTAGGAATATAGATCATATTTCCTCATTTCGGAAGTTTGTTTTATATTAAGAAGATAAGTTAACAGCAAAGCTTCGGGTAATAGTTTCTAAATCATTCAAAATCTCAAAGATTAACAGGAGATTGTGATGACAACATTCCATAAAGCGCCAACAATTGGACTGGTAGAAGTTCCTACTCTTGGACTATACGATCCGAATGGCAAGAATTGGACTCCGATGTTTAAACGCAACCCTCTACTGAGCAAACAAGTATTGCTGGCTCACCTGCAAGCAGGGGGATTCGATGCTCAAATGGTGAATCTCAAAGATGGGGATTATGAAGAAGAATTTGGTCGGGTTGCTTGGAAGGGAGCGACCCTAAGAAAGGTCTATTCAGGTAAAAAGATTTGGGATGTGGATCCACAGGCTTATGATGCTTGGGGTGTTACCGCTAACTTTATGCAAGAACGCCAAATTGCCTGTATGGTAATTAGACATCTGGCAAAGGGAGGAAGACCAATTGTTGTGGGGGGTTCTGATGCGATGGCTGAACCCAAGCCCTATTTTGAAGCAGGTGCCACAGTCATTGTGCTAGACAAATCTGGCTCTGCTAATTGGGCAATCTTTGACCATGTTCTTGGTCAGCCTGCCCGTGAGGAACTCAATGGAGTTTTATTTCCAGATGGGACTAAATATCCCAGGCGCAATCCAGCCTTAAATCCCCAAGATTGGCATTTGCCTGACGTAGAAGTCGCTAGGCAATGTTTGGGTACAGAGTATTCCGGAGAGCGTTTTCTAGAAGATTTACTGCCCATTGGCTCCATATTTTCAGATATTGGTTGCGATCGCACCTGTGATTTTTGTCAGACACCAACCTACGGCACGGGTTATCGCCGGATGACACCCCAGAGGGCACTGGAGTGGCTGGCAATCCAGAAAGAAGCTGGAGCAAAGTCAACAGTCATGGTTGCCGATCAATTCCTTGGGCGTATCCTTTTTCCCGGTGGAAGAGAAGAAATTCTGGAAATTACCCGGGGAGCAAGGGAAATGGGGATGCCCTTATTATGGCCCAATGGTTTGGAGTTGAGAAAAGCAACCCTTGGTCGTGGACGTAGCTACGAGAATACCGATCTGACCCCCGATGAAGAGCTTGTTGAAGCCCTTTGGGGTTGGGATGGTAAGGTGGGTGGCTTTTTGGGTTATGTTCCTGCGGAACGTCCCGTAGTCGGGAAACAGCCTTATGCGAAAATTCTGCCCTGGCAACAACATTGTAATATGCTACGCTCCATTGTCAGAGCGGGCTTACCTGTGTTGGTCTATGGCGTAATTGTGGGATTAGCGCAAGACTCCCATGAAGAATTGTTATATCTTGAGGAATCCATCTTGGAACTGCGCCAAGATTTAAAATCGATTAATCCCGATCTAGAATTTCAAGTCGCTTCCTATTCTATTTCTCCCATACCAGGAACACCCCAATGGGAATATTTAACCAAATCTGATCTTTTACGCATTGAAGATCCTTCTGTTGTCGGAGAATTTTGGACAGCTAGTTGCGATACTCATCACCTCAGCTACGAAGAAGTTTCTGATTGGCAAGTTCGTCTGGCTGAAATTGGCAAAGATGACTGCAAATTACTCAACTATCACGGAGGACTGACAATGGTATCTAAAAGCGATCGGCAAAAAGCTGTAGTGCAATCTTAGTAGTGCGTTGCATTAATTTTGACAAGTCACGGGGCTTATATCCCTGACTTCTATCCAAGGAATTACTACAATGTGCGGATATTGATTTAGAAGTCGGGGATCTGTTACCTAGCCATCAGAACTAATGAGACAGACCAGTAACCTGATATACCCAAACCCGATAATAACCATCAGGTTTAGCTGTGGATAGAGGTGAGAATTTATCACTAATTTCTACTAATTTCCATTTGCCAGACTCTTCTAATCCAGTCAACTTTAGTTTGAAGTCGCTGTTCTCATAAAAGTCAAGACGCAAGGTAAAAATAATGTATCCTCCAGGCTTGGTAATCCGGATCAGCTCGTCAAAAGAACTGCTTGGTGCATGTCCATAGGTGAAAACACCAACACTGACAATGGCATCAAAAGAGTCAGTGGTCAAGCCAAGAGGTTCACCCATAACTTTTTGGTAGAGTGCAGTATAGACATTCTTTTGACGTGCTTGTTCTAACATTTCGGCGGAAATATCCATCCCCTCTAAATTAGAGTAACCATTCTGGTATAGAATTTCTCCTACCAAACCTGTACCAGCACCAGCGTCCAAAATCTTGGCATCTTTGGACACAAACTGGGATAATATTGCTACTACTTTTTGAGGAGCTATATAACTACAATCATTTACTAGTTCTTGGTCATAATTTTTTGCCCATTGCTTATAATATTCAGTCAATTCTTGACAATTTTTAGAATTGTATATCTCTTTTTGTCTATCTTCTAAGCTCATCTTTAACAACTATAAATTCTTGTATAAGTTATATCATTTACGGTTAAACACTGATAATTAAATGTAGGTTGGGTAGAACGAAGTGAAACCCAACAAAAGATTTAATTGTGTTGGGTTACTCTACTCTTCTCGTAAGCTTCGCTTACGAGAAGCCTCTGCGCGTCTACGTCCCTCAACCCAACCTACAATTCGCGATTTTATTATAAGTAATCATCCGTACTTTATATTGTTGCAAAATACTCAATTTCTCCTTTATAGGAAACCACATTTTGCACTTAAAGCTTTAGAATATGGAAACAACTGTAGTCCTGAAGCAAATCTAGCGAATTACTGAACATGAAAATAGAAACCATAAAAGTAGATCAATTAACTATTCACGAACATCATCTAGATATGATCCATAGTGCTGATCAGTTTAAATTTGCAACTAAGGTTTTTTACCATGATGTATCCTTCAGTTTACTTGCTAGCAAATATTCTTCAGAATTAATTGATAAAATTGCTGCTTATATTGCCTTATTCGAGGGTATGAAGCTATGTTCATTATTTCCCAAATATTATGATATTTCACTCATAGCAGAAAGCTTATCCAAGCCGGTTTTAGAACTATTTGCCAAGATATATAAAGGAGTATTTGCCCAACATTTATACGAAAATAATGTAACCGACTACCCAGGTGCTGAACTTATCTATCCAGGAGTTAATTTAGGTAACAGCAAACCTGCCTCTATCTCTGGGGATAACTCTACCATACTTGCAGGTTGTGGTGGTGGTAAAGATAGTATTGTAGCCCTGAAAATACTACAAGAAGCAGATATTCCTTTTGCTTCCATGCAATACTCCCATACTGTTTATGGCAAAGCCGATATCCAACACAATTTAATTTCTGGAGTTCTAGAATACGTTAACCCCATTAACAAGCATAAAATTTCTATCTACGATGATTTTATGGATTATCCCTTTCTTCATCTATATTTTCCAGATAATTCAGGAATTACCGTTCCCGAAACTCCCGTTTCCATCTTTGAATCTTTACCTATAATCCTGAATGAGGGATACAAATACTTAAGTTTAGCCCATGAAAAAAGTGCCAATACTGGTAATTTATTCTGGGAAAAACTAGGCAAGGAAGTAAATCACCAATGGGGAAAAGGCTACGAAGCAGAACAAGAATTGAATCAATTCATTCAAGAAAATCTCTTATCTAATTTCACTTATTTCAGTATTTTGCAGCCTATATATGACTTCCGCATCTTCAAAAATCTGACCAAATATCCAGAGGTACTGCCTAAAATTCACTCCTGTAATATCCAAAAACCTTGGTGCAAAAAATGTCCCAAATGTGCATATGTGTGGTTAGGTTTAATGGCTGTATTCGAGCCAGCCTCTGTAGATGCAGTCTTTGGCTCCAATCTGTTTGATGATGATGACTTACTACCCATTTTCACGGAAATGGTAGGACTATCCGAACATACACCATTTGAATGTATTGGTGAAATAGATGAAAGTCGATTAGCAATGAAAAAGTGCTTAGAAAAAGGTTTATCTGGTAAAGCACTAGATATGTTTAAAAATAAAGTTTTAGTAGATAGTTCAATTGATTGGCAACAAATTGAACAAAAATATAACCAAGTATATGAGACAGAACATGCTATTCCTGATTGGATATTTAGTAAGATTGGGGGACAACTGTAAATTTTAAAGTCAAGGATGAGCCATGAGACCGAGACCAACTCCTATCCCTCCAAATCCAGGTCAAGAGTCCGTTTGGGATTACCCCCGTCCCGCCCGATGGGAAGACATTAACAAACATATTAAGGTAATTTTCAATGGCATCGTTATCGCAGAAACCCAGAGAGCCAAGCGAGTTTTGGAAACCAGTCACCCTCCGACTTATTACATTCCAGCAGAAGACATCAAGCTAGAATATCTGACGGAGACATCCCGTAAAAGCTTTTGTGAGTGGAAGGGTGAGTATTTATATTACAACCTCCGGATGGGTGACAAACAAGCAACCCATGCAGCTTGGCGCTACTCCAATCCCACTCCTGATTTTGTCTCCCTGAAAGACTACTATGCCTTCTATGCTCGCCTTATGGATGCGTGCTATGTAGATGACGAACTAGTCACTCCCCAGCCTGGTGAATTCTATGCTGGCTGGATTACTAAAGATATTGTTGGACCTTTTAAGGGAGAACCAGGAACAATGGGTTGGTAGATGCTGATGTTTTATATCAAGCCCGAATGATTACTTACAATAAAATCGCGATTTGCTAACAAATTGTATCAGCTCCGATAACAGGAGGCAGAGCCTCCTTTCCCCTCGTTACCAGGCTGAGCCTGGTAACTAGAATAGGAGATAAACATAATTCGATCGCGCCTCTAACACCTCTAGGGCGCAAGCCGCAGCGCCCCTACTTCTCACTCCTAACTCCTCACTATTTTTAAGCTAGGGTGGATACTGAATAAATGATGACCGTTAACTGAATATCATGCCAGAATCCACCATACAACCAGTCAGTCAGAATACTAAGCTCGGATGGACATTGGAGCAACGAGATCCTCAATTTATCGAATTCCTAATGCCCATTTGGGAGTGGTTGTATAACAACTATTTTCACGTGCAAACCAGTGGATGGCATCATATTCCCAAAGGTGAAAAAGTGCTGATGGTTGGTTCCCATAATGGGGGATTAGCTGCTCCTGATGTACACATGATGATGTATGACTGGTTTCGCAGATTTGGTACGGAACATCCTGTATATGGACTGATGCATCCGATTATCTGGGAAGTATTTCCAGCCGTAGCCCAAATGGTAGCCAAAACAGGAGCTGTTGTCGCCCACCCTAGAATGGCTTACACCGCCCTACGTTCTGGAGCTAGTGTACTGGTATATCCTGGAGGGGCGCAAGATGTGTTTAGGCCCCACCATATACGTAATCAAATTCATTTTGCTGGGCGTAAAGGGTTTATTAAATTGGCACTGAGAGAAAAAGTTCCCATTGTTCCCATGATTTCCTGTGGCGCTCATGATACCTTGTATGTCATAGCTGATGGTTACAAATTAGTCAGTCAACTACATGAATGGGGAATGCCTTGGCTATTTGGTTTAGATCCCATAGTCTTCCCAATTTATCTCGGATTACCTTGGGGATTAGCCTTGGGTCCCTTACCTAATATACCTTTACCAATACCCATGCATACTAGGGTTTGTCCGCCCATTATCTTTGAACGCTATGGTAGAGAAGCAGCTTGCGATCGCAACTATGTAGATCAATGTTACGATGTAGTGCGATCGCAAATGCAGCATGAGTTGGATGCTTTGGCAAGGGTAGCTAAAACACGCATACATTGCCCTTTTGGGAAATAATCCAAAATTCAAAATACTATAACCTTATGGCCCCGCCCAACAATTAAGCGAACACATACTACGGATTTATGAACTCAGGGGAAGGCGTTACTTTGAAACCACAGAAACTTGGTTGGAACAAGTTGGTTTAGGTTTAACTGCTCTGTAAAGTATGGACAAGCCAGACATTACTTCCTACGTCAATCGGAGCATGGGAGCGGTTATCCGTCAGTAGGCTTACACGGTTGAGCCATCCGCGTTTTCAGATATTAAATTATTTGCGTATCTCTTGATCGGTGCTTGGTTTTTGCATATTAATCAAGAGATTAATCGTTAATCTTTGGGATTGATTTTAGCAAAAATCATGCATAAAATACATGAAAAAACGTTGACAACTGTCTACAATTGTTAAGTCTTGTCTACAAAAACAGTAGCTAGGTCAAAGCTCTCTGGGAAGGAGAATTTGAAGCTCGACAGGATACTTGGCTGCGTTGGTGCTACCAGGATGGCAGTATTTTGCCTACTGGTGATGAACGCGCTGAACAAGCAGAACAACGTGCCCAACAAGCCGAACAACTAGCCCAACAACTAGCAGAACAACTGCGAGCTATGGGTATTGATCCGGAAATATGAAAATGCTTTGTGACTAACTCTTCAAGGGCGCACGCAATGCGCCCCTACAGACTCCGCGCTATCAACCATCAACTATCAACCATTTTCTAGCTAGTCTCTCACGGGAAAATCCCATAACCAAGGATGAAAATGCTTTGTGACTAACTCTTCAAGGGCGCACGCAATGCGCCCCTACAGACTCCGCGCTATCAACCATCAACTATCAACCATTTTCTAGCTAGAAGGAAAGAGGATTTAAGGGACTTCCAAGAAATAAATTATCCCACATTGTAGGGGCGGGTAACCCCACCCCTACGAATCATACGATTGGTAAAATGACTTGGGGATATTTTTTAATCTGGAAGTCCCTCATTGCTTATTACTTATTACTTATTACTTATTACTTGTTTGACCGATCCCAACGCCAGAAAAATACCATCAGTGCAATTAATCCTACTTGAATGGCTAAATTAGGCAAAGCATTACCAACATCTCGTCCTGCCAACGCCTGCAAACCAAAAATGAATGCACCAATGCCACCGGAAGCACCAAAGGCCAGATATATAAACTTTCGCAAACCCCGATAAGGTGATACTGCTTCTGCTTTGAGGCGATTATATTGTGCCGATGTGAATTTTCCGGAGGTGCGATTTGGAGAATTTGGCTGTACCATGATGCTAGTAATGTTATAATTATCAACTGTTTGTGCCGATGTGGCTCAGTGGTAGAGCACTCGATTCGTAATCGAGCGGTCGCGGGTTCAAATCCCGCCATCGGCTTATGTAAAAATGAGCTTGGTTAGGTTTAACTGTACAACAGTTGTACGGTGACACATTATTTTTCATCGGTGATAGATTGTTGTCATCAAGAAAAATTAGGGATCGTCTTCTTGTTGTGGAGCGTTGGATAATTGATGTATGAAGTTAGCAGAGTTACCAAAAGAAGTGATTGATGACCTTTCTCAAGAAGATAAGTGGAGATTAGATATTGACCCTGGATTTGATGCCAAGCATGAATTTTGGATGAATTGGCGACATTTTATTGCTTTACCAGAAGAACCGCCTTCATATTATCAGAAGACAGAAGATGATTTAGCAGAGTTGATCAATTTTCAGGGTTTTGATGTTCTTTTACCAGTTAGCCGTTCCCATCATCCTGATATTGAATTAATTCGTCTAATTCCCAGTGCAGATGAAAATACGATAACGCTATATTTACACGATTCTTTTTACAAAGATTGGTTTACAGATGAATGGGGTGCAAGATATGGTTTTTTGGCTGTAGCTGACTGTTATCAAAAATTTAACTGCAATTTTTATTTAGCTAGTTATTATCATTTTTGTTATTTGATTAATCAAGATTATGAAATCGCCAGACAAATAATGCAACGGAAATTAGTGAATCAATAAAAGAAGTTATTCCTCGCTCCCATGCTCTGGGTGGGAGGATAAATTACGAGGCTCCGCCTCAATTTATCATCAAAGGAGGCGGAGCCTCCAAATATGCATTTCCAGCCAGAGGCTGGAAACGATATTTTCAAAGGTTTTTAGCTTAAGTACTCTCTACAGGTTAGTAACTAACCTGGTTTTTCTGAGAATAAGCATTAACAAAGTCTCTTTTTTGGCAAATATTTCTGCTTTGGCTTCCATACCTGATTGTAGGGGGTAACGCTTACTTTTTTTCTGTAAATAGGGTTTTTCTGGCTCAATAGTTACTTCATAATAAGAGCCTGTGACTGGATTATTCTCCTCTTTTGATGGCACTATTGCATCCGGTGTAATTGCTCTGACGGCTCCTTTGAGAATTCCGTAGTCTGTGTAAGGGTAAGCAGATATACGCATTTGTACTTTGCCAACCTGACAATTTTTTACCGACTCTGCTTGACAGATATTAACTTTACGAATGTCAGCCACGGGGATTTTTGCTTTGACAACTAAATCTGCGTCTTGGGGAGCAATTTGAGCGATCGCATTTCCAGGATTAACTACTTGTCCGGGATTTCTCAATTTCAGTTTGAGGATAGTCCCTCCTTGTGGTGCGCGAATAACAGTTTTTTGCAAGTCTTGCTCTACTTGTTTGAGTTCCTGGTGGTAGCGGCTGAGTTGATTGTTCATTGCTATCAGTCGCTGCTGTAGGCTTTCCCGCTCTTTTCTTAAACTTGCTAGGGTTGATTCCCCTTGAGCTTGTTTTTGGATAATATTTTGTTGCGCGATCGCTAAATTAGCGGTGTTAGGATTAATACCCACTTGGGCACGTTGTAATTTAGCTTGGGCAGCTTTGAAGGCTTTTTCTTTCTCTTTTAATTGTAGGGAAGAAACAGCCCCTGTTTTGCTTAACTGTTGATATCGCTTCACCTCTTCTTTGGCTAATTCCAAAGCTGCTGAGGCTGATTGAATTTCAGCTTGGGTGACAATCTGTTTGTCTTGGTATTCCCGTTGAGTCCGACTTAACTGCGCTCGTGCAGATGCGATCGCTCCCTTGATTCCAGCAGTTTCAGCAGCTATTTGAGTATTTAACTCCTTGAGTTGAGAATTCAACTGAGTAAGTTGTAATTTGTGCTGTTGAATGTTGAGATTAATTTGATTTTTTTTACCGTAAAGTTGAGAGTTTTCAATCTGAGCAAGTTTTGTTCCCTGAGTAACTTTTTGATTTTCCTGGACGAAAATATGACTAATTACTCCTGAAGTTCCAGCTTCAACAATTTTAACTTCTCCAACAGGTCGAATAATCGCTGCTGTTTTGACAGCTATGGGATATTTAATAGTAGCAGCAAGTAAAACTGTAATCCCCCCAGTGCCCAGCAAAATTAATCCCCCTAATCTCGCCCAATTACCGACCTTGGGTAATAATTCCTCATGGTTTTTTTTAATTGGCATTTGCAATTATAACCAGCTCGTATTAGTCATCCGAAATGTATGGTCAATACTACACATTTACAGGCAGAAAAAATGGTGTACACTGCACTTATTATATATTTTTAATTGTTTGCCAAATATCTTTAAGTGGCAATACTAATTTTCAGGTGATCTTAAATATATTTAGATATTCAAAATGATGATTTTTATGTCAAGTAAATTATGTTACAGCTAGTATTATGTCCTAATTTTATTTTTGCTAAACAGCAATTATATTTCCCATAATGCCATATATATAAAATAGAATAGCAACTAGAATTAAAGAAATCAAGCAAGTCTAGATTCCTTATAAACTATAGTTTTCATGGCTCTATATATGGGTTATACAGCCAAATTCTCAATTATTCGGCATCAACCATGATTTACGAGCCATATTATTTTAATTGGACTTAATACTATATTCTGGGTGTCAAATTAATAATATCAGGGGATATTAACAAATATGATAAAAACCGAAATATAGTATTAAAATAATATGTAAATAAGCAAACAATGTCATTAGTAAAACATTTAATATGATGATTTACGGTTGATAAATTAGCTCAAAAAATATCTAATAAATATACGGTTGGCTTGTGAAAAATAGAATTAGCAAACAAGCCATATATGATTAATAAAGGAGCGGACACAATGGTTGAACGTCATACTGAAGAAAACATTTTGACAAAATTATCAGCAGAAGAAGAATCTGCGATCGCAGGTGGCTATGGTTATGGCTATGGTCGTAGATATAAATATGGCTATGGTCGTAGATACAGATATGGCTATGGCTATGGTCGTAGATATTGTCGTCGTGGTTACTATGGTTATTAATGATCGGACTAAATTGATAACTTCATAAATTATCAATTTAACTATTGGTGGTTATACCATTTTGGATTTTAGATTTTGGATTTTGAAATAACTACTAGATAAGCTTTTCAATTTTCCATATATCTCAATCATTTTTCCAATTGGTACTAATTATCATATAACCACGAGCTACTTTGAATTTTTTGAATTTGATTTAGGGTTTTTAACATTGATAAATTATCGGTGTTAACAACCCTATTTTTTCGCTGCCATTTCACTTCACCAATTAATCCTATCTCGCCCAAAGATTATTGATTAAAAAACCGCAGAGGCGCAGAGAACACAGAGAATAGAGAGGTTTAGGAGATAGATAATCTTATACCGAGAAGGGATTAGTCTTGACGTGGCAAAATATTGACCAAAAAGTAATCGGTATCAAGTGCCCAAATTCTATTTGTGGAGGTGGAAAAATTTTTTCCGTAATCAAGCCCCTCGATTTATCGATAGGGACATTGCTAACTGTTAGCGTAACTCCTCCGGAGGAGGCTAACTGATAACTGAAATAACACTGACAATGAAATATAAATTAGTAAAACAGTCAAGTGAAGAAGATTGTGGAGCTGCTTGTGTTGCTTCCATTGCTAAATATTATGGACATAATTTTGCCATTAACCAGATTCGAGAGGCAATAGGTACGGGACAAAAAGGTACTACATTACTAGGTTTAAGACAAGGAACCGAGACTCTAGGTTTTCATGCTGAATCGGGGAAAGTGGCACCGAACGCAATTCCCCATTTGACAGATAAGCTACTACCAGCAATTATCCACTGGCAAGGCTGTCACTGGGTAGTTTTATATGGAAAACGTGGTAAAAAATATGTAATTGGCGATCCGGCTGTAGGTATTAGGTATATTTCTTACGAGGATTTAGTTGATAGTTGGGAAGATGGAGTTTTATTATTACTCAAACCAGATAAACAGCGATCGCTTGTACAATCAAATCAGTCTCAGTCTGGTAGTGGGTGGAATTCCTGGGCAAAATTTTGGCAATATATCTTAAATTACCAAGGTATCTTATTAGAGGCTTTGTTATGTGCCTTTGTCATTGGTGCTTTATCCTTAATTTATCCCTTTTTCCTGCAAATTCTCACTGATGATGTCTTAGTTAGAGGAGATAAAGACTTTCTCAGTGGGGTAGTGTTAGCAGTAGTAGCAATGTATATTTTCTCCCGTGGTTTAGGATTGGTAGAAAATATTCTCATTGCTCATTTTGCCCAGCGCTTTCAGTTAAATTTGATGTTCGAGTTTGGGCGACAAATTTTACACTTACCCCTAAGTTACTATGAATCTCGGCAGAGTGGGGAAATAGTTAGCCGTCTGACAGATATTGAAGAAATTAATAAGTTAATTTCCCAAGCTATTATCAATTTACCCATTCGGTTATTGATTGCACTGGTTTGTTTAGTATTAATGTTATTTTATAGCTGGAAGTTAACCATAGTTGCTATATTTATTGCTGGGTTAATGACCTTATCTACAGTTGTTTTCATTCCCAAACTTCAACAGAAAACCCGCGAACTGATGGTTCTAGAGGCTGAAACCCAGGGAGTGCTAGTAGAGACATTTAAGGGTGCATTAACTATGAAGACAATTACCGCCGCACCTTATTTCTGGCAAGAGCTACAAAGTAGATTCACCAGAATTACCAAATTAGCATTAACAACGATTCACATTGAAATTATTAACAAACAATTCTCCGGTTTAGTTTCTGATATTGGTGGAGTGGGCTTATTGTGGATTGGTAGTGGTTTAGTTTTTAGTCAAGAATTAACCATTGGTCAATTAATAGCTTTTGTCAGTTTGAATAATAATATAGTCAGTTTACTGGATACTGTGATTGATTTTGTGGATGAATTTGCCAGTACCAAAACAGCTTTATCTCGATTACAGGAGGTATTAACATTTCCCCCAGAAAATCAGCAGCAACAACCAAATCAATATCCTACCATTAGCCAACGCACTGATATAATCTGCGATGGATTAGACTTTCATTATCCTGGTAGAGAACACTTACTGCAAGATTTCTCCCTCATCATCCCTGGAGGTAAAGTTACCGCTTTGGTAGGTAGGTCTGGTTGTGGTAAAAGTACCCTAGCAAAATTAATTGCCGGTTTGTATCCTCTGGAGCATGGAAATATATACTTTGGCGATGAGGAGCATTCGCAAATACCTCTGGATTGTTTGCGTCAACAAATTGTTCTCGTACCCCAAGAAGCACACTTTTGGAGCCGTTCGATTATGGAAAACTTTAGCTTGGGGTATGATGTCAGCTTAGAAGAGATTATGGAGACTTGCCAAGTTACCCAAGCCGATGAATTTATAGAACGACTACCAGAACAGTATCAAACAGTTTTGGGAGAATTTGGTGCTAACCTTTCAGGAGGACAAAAGCAAAGACTAGCGATCGCTCGTGCTATTATCAATGATCCACCCATTTTGATTTTAGATGAGTCTACAGCAGGATTAGATCCAGCTAGTGAAGCGGAATTTTTAAATCAATTATTACACCATCGTCTCGGCAAAACTACCATATTAATTAGTCATCGTCCCCAGGTAAATAATCGCGCTGACTGGGTTGTATTATTGGAAGATGGCCAGGTGAAGCGAACAGGTACACCGGAAGAATTACGCTGTTTAGAAGATGAACACTTGTATTTTTTGAGTCCCTAGTGCCGCAGCGCGGAAGTCAAAAGTCAAAAGTCATAGACGCTAAACAGTTGTGGTAGTAATTCTGCTTGTTTACTCTTAAAAAGAACAATTAAAGGCGAAGAATTAATAATTACACAATCAATCGACATTCGCCAATTCCTCAGCTAATTCTTCAGCCGTATACTGCATAAAATCCACCCGATAACGAGATAAAGCATGAATAAATTCTGCCCGAGTAAGTCCAGCAATTTCTGCGGCTTTATTTTGGGATATCTCCCCTAATTCATACCACTTTACTGCCGCTGCAACTCGCATTTCTTGGACAAATTCTGATGGATTTTTGCGGAGGGCTGAAAATACTGTTTCTGGTAATTGGATGGGAACCGTTCTCATAAAATACCTTTACCTTTGCTTATTATTGCGATCGCTTTGGTCAGTCAAAGCAAACAGAAAACTGGTGTCAATTATCCCCATCATTTGGAATTACCAGATTTGAGATTCCAGCCATAAACTGGGTCAATCTCACTGCGTAGAATTTCCTCATCGCGTTCTGAAGTATTGTCTTTCCCTGAACTTCCGATCGCAGCAACTGAAAGCAGGAAATTTGTTTGTGGTTTATCTTGTTTCTTTTGCAGTGATTTATAGCGAAGATACTCAATGAAATTCATCAGTTCAGAGAGAGATTCCTCTGGCAAAGCATTTAGGGACTCAATAATCTGTTGTCGTGCTGTGGGCGAAGTACTCATGAGCCAAAAAAAGGAGCTATTTACCATATTTTACCTGGCAAATAGTTATATGAAGCGATTTAAGCCCAGTTGAATATCGTCATACGGTCCAGTCCATTCAACAGCATCTAACTTACCTTCTTTTAGTCTCTTAACAGCTTCGTCAACAGGAATTTTGTCACCGGATTTTTCCAGCTCTTTGTGAGTTATAACACCAAACTTACTTAAAACGTCTCCACCTAGACCAGGAATACGCATTTTTAAGCCATCAAAATCATCTGTATTATTGATCTCTTTGTTAAACCATCCCCCCATTTGTCCCCCTGTAGCTCCTGCTGGAAAGGAAATTATTTTCTTGAAGCCTACACGGTGATAAATTGTCTGCACAAAAGTAAATTTATCATCAGGATTCTTTTTGTAATAGAGCCAAGCATTTTGTTGTTGAGGATTTAAACCGAAGGGAATTGCACAAGCAAAGTATAGTGCTTTATAATTATCACCGTAGTAGGTGCCACTGTACCCACACTGTATCTCCCCTTTATTAACTTTTCTTAATATCTCTTCTGTTTTTCCAGTTCTAACAAGTTCAATTTTGAACTGACCATTCGTCAGCTCAGAAACACGATTGCAGACCATTTCTGGAGCTTTCCAGAGGATAGTTTTCCTCACACTCTTCCCTAAAAACGTATGCATTTTCCATTCTGTCCGCTGAGGAGGTTGAGAATCCTGAGAAGTAGGGATAGATGGTTTTTGTTGACCAAACAACCAACCAGTGACTATTCCTACGAATGTGCCAATAGCTATGGGTATAAAACCTCGGCGAGATATTGAGGCAGAACTGTAACCTTGGCTACTTCGATTAGGATGTGATGCTGCGGGGTTGACTGTTCTATGACCAATATGTGGGGGCCAGAATTGAATCTCCCGCCCCTGAAAAAATGCAACAATATATATTAATGTTATTGAGATAACAATAATTATGAAAGCAATAGGTAAAACAGTATTAGCAATTGGATTATTTGATACCCATTTGAAAAAATCATTCATATATTAATTGTATTATTTGCCGTGTTCAGGTATTATACAGAACTTTTTACGCTGTTGCATAAATTACATCAGCACAAATTTATCTTCTCCTTCTCTCCCTCTGCGTTCTCTGCGTCTCTGCGGTTTTTTCTTCTACCCCTCATAACTAATGTGGTGGATTACGAGTTATTTGCAATCATCCTGTGAATGGTTACGAAGAAAAAAGGTAAGAAAAGTTTTTTATCTGTCTTGGGACAATGGAGTTCATAACTGCTACTTAGCTTGATTAAACTTCTCCCTTAAAATAGCTTCCACTTCTGTTTCAGGATCTTCTAAATCAAAAGGATAAGGTTGAAGGTTAGCAGGATTACGACGGCTCATGAGAACTTGTAATGCGGCTCGAAAGGCTTCGGTATCATTACGATGTTCTGAAATATACTTTTTTAGTTCCGTATTGGTCATTGCAGACAAATTTGGTTTCATATGACAAACTCCCAACTCCCATCTTCATCAATTACAAGTGCTATTTCATCATTTACCCCAGCCTGCATATAAATTGTCTTAAAAACCCTATCGTAACGAAAAACTTGAATTGGCTGGTATAAGTTGGAAAGCAACTGACAAAGAAAGATTGCGGTTTCTAGCTGTTTTTGTGTTGGCAAGTTGCAAATCCCAGATATACAACAAGTGTAGCGTATCAGGAATTGGGGCGAGGTAAATCCATTTCTACGGAATTATGTGTCCCATTCTTGTCTCAAATTGGTTATGATTATGAGCGATAAGCCTTCGGCATACCTGAGCGCGGACACGCTGCGCGTTTCTTGAATGCGGCTATACGCTTACCGCAGAATTTTTGCTTAAAAAATATATCACTTATACTCCCAACGGCTAAAAACTTAACTTTTCGTAGGTTGGGTTGAACGAAGTGAAACCCAACAGCAATTAGGTTTTTGTTGGGTTTCGTACCTCAACCCAACCTACAATAATTAATCCGTTTAGAGTATATAAGTATATAGGAATCCTAATTGATTTTTGAAATATACGTAGGGGAGCCAGCGCTGTTGGCGGGCTTCCCGACATAAGGCGACTGGCGTTGTGTTGTCGCGTAGCGCAACGCACCATTCTATAAGGGTTTCGGTGCGTATAGCCCTTTGGGCATGGCTTCGCTAAATACTAGCGTCATAACACACCCTACAGATACCTAATTTTTTTCAATATTCAAACCGGATTCCTATATCTTAACCGAAACAAAGCCCAACCGTTCTGGTTGGGCTTTTGGTTGTGGGGATTATGATGACTTAGGATAGGTTCGGTTGATAAATTTGTTGTAATTCTTCGATGGAAATAACCGTTTTTATTCCTTCTTTGATTGCTCTTAATTGTTCAATATCATCAATTTGGGATATTTCTGACATTAGTGATAATGTATCCACACCAAATTTTAGTTCCAAGCCAAGTTCAATTGCTTCTAGTAAACCTTGGCGCACACCTTTCTCAATCCCAATCCGCTCAACACTCGTTACGTACTGCATACGTCTAGATTCCTCGAAACTACTATATTCTTGCCAAAACTCCCATGCTAAATCACTGGGTAAAGTCATCATCCAATCAATGAATTTGAATAAGATAATTATCGAATCCCGCTCAAATCCTAGGTCATACAGCCTTTTTACCAAAATTAGTTTTTGTTGCTTGCGATTTACGCGCGAGCTTGCTGTTGCTTTGGCTTGTAAATGCGCCATAACCACGGTAGCAAATGGGTTGCGGCTCTGTTCGAGTTCGGATAACCTTTGTTCATAGTCTAGCAGTTTTATCACTGGAAATCGAAAATTTACCCTACAACCAAATAATTGGGAATTAAATTGTGATGGTCGCCAACTTGGGTTTTCATCACCAAGAACAGCCAAAGATACTACAAACTTTTGATATTTATCGTAAATACGATAATTGTAGGTGTACATACGTGAAGCAAAATTTGATTCCTCTTGACTTTGGATTTCGACGTGAATAAGTATCCAATTTTCTTGCCCAGAAATACGATAAATTTTGACTAATTTATCGGCAAATCGCGTGCCAATTTCTGCATCACCAACCACAGAAAGAAGTTCTTTGTCAAGGAATTCATGTTTTTTTGTCCAATCAATTCTTCCATGTGCTTGAGGGAAAAAGAACAGCATGAAGTCTTCAAAATATCTTTCTAAGACATCTTTCCAGGGGGAATCAAATTTAGTTTGGGGATTATCTGTCATAACTAATGCATCACAATATTACCAACCAAAATAATTCTTAGCAGGAGAGCTATCACATCTGATACTCATATGAGACTTACACGTTTGCGGTTCCTCTGCATTCATTACCAATTCATCCCGGCGTTTGGACTTAAATTCAGCACTGTGGAATAGTTCAATTGCGGTTCGTCCCGTTAGTCATCCTCGTCTGGGGCGTTTTTGTTTAGCTGGCTAGTCGGTTTGTTTGGGGGCTGCGGCTCCCTTTTTTTGGGATGATAGAAAGCGATCGCATGGACTGGTTTTTAGAGAATCTTCAAACAAGTGGGAAGGGGAGCATTCCACTTACCCCAGAATTTTTGCTTAAAAAATAGATCACTTCGGAGAATAACCAGGATAATAAAACATAATTATTTTGCTCGCACCTAATTATCGGTATTATCAGCCACAAGCACTGAACATAGCTGGTGAGAGCTAATATCACTCAACTAATATACCTATGAACACAGAACAAACCACAGATAATAACAACATTCCCCAAACAATCCGCATCGGTGTTTTGGGTTTTGGTGGACTCGGACAAGCTGCTGCTAGAGTCATAGCACCAAAACGGGAAATGATTTTAGTCGCAGCCGCAGATAAAGGTGGTTATGCATACTCCGTTGAAGGTTTAGACGTACAAGCATCCATTAAAGCTTACCAATCCCAAGGTTCTGTGGGTTATTTAGAACCAGCAGGTACCATCAGCAACAATAGTATTCAGGATTTACTTGCTAGCAATCATCCAGTGGATGGTTATTTTCTGGCTTTACCCAACTTACCCAATGATTTTATTGCTTCTGTCACCAAGCAATTTATTCAATCTGGTTGGCGTGGGGTGTTAGTAGATGCAATTAAACGCACCAGCGCAGTAGAACAACTACTGGAGATGAAAGCAGAATTGCAAGCTGCGGGAATTACTTACATGAGCGGGTGTGGTGCAACACCAGGACTATTAACAGCAGCAGCAGCCGTAGCTGCTCAAAGCTATGCCGAAATCCATCAAGTCAAAATCACCTTTGGGGTGGGGATTGCCAACTGGGAAGCTTACCGCGCCACCATCCGGGAAGATATAGCCCATATGCCCGGTTACACAGTGGATAGTGCCAGAACCATGACAGATGAAGAAGTAGAAGCACTGTTAGATAAAACCAACGGCGTACTGACCCTAGAAAACATGGAACACGCCGATGATATCATGTTAGAACTAGCAGGAATTTGCGATCGCGATCGCGTTACAGTGGGTGGTGTAGTTGATACCCGCAATCCCAAAAAGCCCCTCAGTACAAATGTTAAGATTACCGGCCGCACCTTTGAAGGCAAAATTTCTACCCATACCTTTACCTTAGGGGATGAAACCAGTATGGCTGCCAACGTTTGCGGACCAGCCTTTGGTTATCTCAAAGCAGGGGTAAAACTGCATCAACAAGGCATTCATGGTTTATTTACCGCCGCTGAAATCATGCCCTCGTTTGTCAAGTAAGGAAAAATCAAAAAATAAATTATCCCGTAGGGGCACGGCATCAGTAAGATGATTCTCATAACGGTAAAAATTGTGGATGCCGTGCCCTTCCCTGGGTGAAGTAAGTAACAACTAATAATTAACTGGTAAGAGCCAGAGGCTCTATATTCTAGTTACCAGGCTCAGCCTGGTAACTAGGGAAGGAGGCTCCGCCTCCTGGTTATCCCATAGAAGTGCAAGTTGTTAGTAAAAATTGTGGATGCCGTGCCCTTGCCTTTGGTTGGATGGTTTTTAACTCGAAGTCTCTAAGTTGGGGGAATTTCCGGGGAAAAAGTTTCCATTGTATTTTCATCCATGAGTAACGTTGGAGTTTGAATAACAAAAGGGATTTCAGCGCCCATCAGTCCGTGTTTAATGCGTTCTGGTGTCTCAGGGAAAACAACAAACAGAGGATATATACTGCTATTCCCCTCACTCAAAATATGATGATAGCGAGGGGGCATCAACCATTCATAATCCTTATCTAACATGACTTGGGTTTTTCGCCAGCGTGTCAAACAGTCAGAAAAATCTTCCTGGGGACGGTGAATAAACAGCAAAATTTCTACCCCTGTTTTGATTTTCCACTCCGGATCGCACATTAAAATTGCCACATCACAAGGTAAATGAGTCACTTCCCTCTCTGGAGAGTAACGCAGGCGAATTATTGGTAATGGGATCGCAATTACACTTTCATCGGGACGGCGTAAGCTAGGAATCATTTCCAAATAAGGGCGATGCTGCTTTAACAGAGCAATCGCCTCTAAATGATTGCTATATGCAGCCAAGCTAGCTTCATATTGGGATTTTTGTACAGGCATATTTATTTTATATATTTTTATATATTACAAAAATATTTTTGGGTGGGCATTTGCCCACCTAATCTAGATTGAGAATGTGCAAGAAGTGGGTTTGCCCATAATTTATCCAAACTTTTCAAATACCTTAAACATCGGTAAATACATAGCAAGCAAAATAGTACCCACCATACCTCCAAGGACTACAATCATAATTGGTTCCAAAACACTAGTTAGGGCTTTGACTGCTTGCTCCACTTCATCTTCATAGAAATCGGCAACTTTCATTAACATGGCATCCAATTCCCCAGTTTCTTCACCGATACTAATCATTTGAATTGCCATTGGGGGAAATACTTCGTATTTTTGTAATGCCAGACTAATTATCCCTCCTTGTTGTACCTCTTCTTTGGCTGCATCAATGGCATTGGCAACTATGTAATTACCGGAAGTATCCCGGACAATTTCCAGGGAAGTTAATATAGGTACCCCCGAACGAGTTAAAGAGCCAAAAGTACGGCTAAAGCGGGCAACTGATGATTTTTGAATCAAGTCACCAAACAAAGGCATTTTCAAAGACATGCGATCGATCGTTTGCTTACCTACTTCTGTTTTGTAGTACTGTTTGTAGGCAAAGCTCAATGCAACAAAACCACCAATGAAGGCAAATAACCAAGCACTTCGTAACAGTTCACTCGCTACCATGAGAAACTGTGTCAGAGCAGGTAATTCTGTGCCCAAATCTTTAAAGATGTTGGCAAAAATTGGGATCAGAAATATTGTCATCCCCAAAAAAATGGCAACTGCCAAACATCCGACAACTACTGGATAAGAAAGGGCTGATTTGATTTGGTTTTGTAATCGAGCTACATCTTCTAATAATTTAGCTAAACGATTCAATACCTCATCCAAAACACCACCAACTTCCCCAGCTTGAACCATACTGACATACAAACCATCAAAGCAGTCAGGATGTTTCCGCATTGCATCGGAAAGATTTACCCCATTTTGAACGTCATTACTAATTTCTAATAGGGCTTGTTTGAGTTTGGGATTTTCGCACTGTTCAGATAATACTCCCAGGCTTCTTACAATTGCCACACCAGCATTTACCAGAGCCGCAAATTGCCGTGAAAATACAGCTTTATCTTTAACTGTGACCTTAACTAATGATGTCTGAAATTTTTGGAAATCAAAATCAGCTAAACCTTGGGATTGTTTCAAATCTTGGATCACAAAACCCTGTTCTCGGAGATTAGTACGAGCTTCAGATAAGCTATCCGCAGTAATTTTTTCTGTTTTTGAATTTCCCTGTGAGTCCCGAATACGAGCAACGTAGGTTGGCATAGATCAAACCATTACAAATTCACAATACAAAATTCATATAGCAGTAAGCATATAGGTTAGGACATCATATTTTGCCCAAAGGTAAAGGGGGAAAGGGTAAAGGGGAAAATGTCCTAAGCCAAAAACGTAGTGCTATATTTAACCCTCATCCATATTGAAAATTGGAGTAAGGTGGGCAGTAAGGTGGGCAGTGCCCACCCTACGGATAAATAAGGGTTTCAGGCTCTAATTTTCGAAGGTAATCTTGTGGTGCAAGATGTGGCATTACCTATTAACCATTAACGTGCTTTCATTCCTACTTTCCCTTTCCCTGCTCCCGCTTGCTGGGGTGCATTTCCAATCAGACGTTGAACTTCATCGGGCTTAGAAGTTTTTGACATAGCTGCTTCAAAAGAAATATCTCCTTTCTTATAGAAATCAGCCAAAACCTTCTCTAAAGTTTGCATCCCTAATTTACCTCCCGTTTGAATTGCTGAGTAAATTTGGGATGTTTTTCCTTCGCGGATTAAGTTAGAAATAGCAGGAGTAATTACCATAATTTCTTGTGCCATTACCCGACCAAATTCACCTGGTTTTGGGTTCTTTTTCGGCACCAAAGTTTGGCTAAATACAGCTACTAAGGAGTTAGACAACTGCACTCTTACCTGTTGTTGCCTTTCTGATGGGAAAACGTCGATAATCCGGTCTACCGTCTGTGAAGCAGAACTAGTGTGTAGTGTTCCAAATACCAAGTGTCCGGTTTCGGCTGCACTAATTGCCAAGGAAATTGTTTCCAAGTCCCGCATTTCCCCCACCAGAATAATATCTGGATCTTCCCGTAAAGAAGCTTTCAAAGCATTAGCAAAACTTTTTGTATCTTCACCTAGTTGTCGTTGGTGTACTAAACTTTGAATGGATTCATAAACAAATTCAATGGGGTCTTCTACTGTTAAAATATGTTCGGCACGGGTTCTATTAATTAGGTCAATCATTGCTGCTAAGGTAGTTGTCTTCCCAGAACCAGTAGGACCCGTCACCAAAATCAGTCCCCTTGGTTTTTCAGACATTTCCCGGACTATATCAGGCAAACCTAATTTTTCAAAGTTAGGAATTTTAGAACTTAAAGCTCTTAAACAAGCAGCATAGGAACCACGATCCTTATAAACGTTGACCCGGAAACGTGCCAATCCCTTCACCCCATAAGAACAATCCAATTCCCAATTTTGCTCTAAGGCTTTACGCTGGCTGTTATTCAGCATACTGAAAATTAGCCGTTGACATTGATCCGCAGATAGGGGTTCGTCGCCAATGGGAGTTAATTTACCACTGATGCGAAAATAAGGAGGCAAACCTGCTGAGAGGTGCATATCCGATCCTCCCATTTCAATCATTTGCTCCATTAAATCTTCAATCATCATTTCCATGGTTGCATCTCCTATTTAATAGATTATTGGTTAAATGGCAATTTATCTCTTGAGATAATTAGTTGTGTAGTAAAGTTATTTGTTACTACTAATACCAATCTGAAAAAAGAATGGGACAGATAGATTTCTAGAATCCCGACACAGAAGGTGATGTTCAACCGGACAGTTGTTTATGGAGGACACCACGCCACTCCCTTCAAGTCGGCAAAGCCGCCCAACGGGGTGGCTCCACAAGACCGCAATGGCTCCACAAGACCACACTGTCCTCAAAATCTAAAATCCAAAATGGTATAACCAGCAACAAAAATCTTGGTGAATTATGAAAAACGCGGTGTCATACAGTAAGGACAATCTAGCCACTCTGGTTGCAATTGAGCCTCACAAGTTTGACAGGTTAAACCACTTTTACGTTTGGCTTTTAACTCTGCTTCCAAACCAGTGTCAGTGAAAGTTACCCTCTCTACCTCTTCTAAGGTGGTGACTCCTTGACGTACCAAGTCCAAACTATACGCCAGCAGAGTTTTCATCCCTTCTTCTACTGCAACTTCTTTGATCCGTTCTGTGGGTGCTTCTTCGTTAATTAAGGTTTGCAGATTTTCGGTAATTTGCATCACTTCATATACCCCACAACGTCCTTTGTAACCAACACCACCGCATTTAGAACAAACTTGACCGTTAGCTGCTTGGATTTCTTCTGTTGTGAGGGTATTAGCTTTGTAAAAAGTTAATTCCAAATCCTGGGAAGCGGATAAGCCATAACGACCTAATTCTTCCGGAGTAGGGGTGTAAGGAATACGACATTCACTGCAAACACGGCGCATCAAACGCTGTGCTAACACACCAAGCAAAGAACTGGAAATCATGAAAGGTTCAATACCCATTTCTCCCAAACGAGCGATCGCTCCTGGAGCATCGTTGGTGTGTAAGGTAGTTAATACTAAGTGACCGGTTAATGCTGCCTCAATCGCCGTTTTGGCTGTTTCTTTGTCTCTGGTTTCACCCACCAGTAACACGTCTGGATCTTGTCGCAAGAAAGCCCGCAGAGCCGTACCAAAATCAAGTCCTTTTTCCCGAATTACCTGTACTTGGTTAACCCCCGGCAAACTATACTCAATGGGGTCTTCTACCGTACTAATGTTAATTCCAGGATCGTTTCTTTCTGCCAAGGCTGAATACAAAGAGGTGGTTTTACCAGAACCCGTAGGTCCTGTGACCAAAATTAAGCCAAAGGGACGAGCCACCATTTCCTTGACAATGGATAAGGTTTCTGGGTCGGTAATTAACTTATCCAAACCCAATTGGGTAGCGGAATTATCCAAAATCCGCAAACAAACCTTTTCTCCATAGCGGCTGGGTAAAGTATTTACCCGGAAGTCAACCTTTCTGCCCTCAAATAACCTACGGATACGTCCATCTTGGGGTAATCGCCGCTCGGCAATATCCAAGTTGGAAATGATTTTAAATCGCGCCGTGACAGCAGGAACAATTTTTTTCGGTAGGGGGTCAAAAGCCTCACGTAATACCCCATCCTTACGAAAGCGAATGCGTAAATTTTCTTCCTGGGGTTCAATGTGAATATCAGACGTTCCTTCATGCAAAGCTTTGGCAAGGATTCTATTCACAAGGTTAATAACTGGGGCATCTTCAGCACTTTTCATGGCTGCCCCTAAATCATCCTCAGATTCGTCTGGCGTGTCATCCAGATCGAGGCTATCAAGATTTTCTAAATCTTGGTTAATATCTGTATACTTTTCTTGTTCTAATTGTTTTTGACGGCTGGCTAAATCATCCAAGTATTGGTTGATTAGCTGCTGGTAATCCTCCTGGGTAATTACCATCCGCCTTAATGCTAATCCTTGGGGACGCAAAATGCGGTTTAAATCATCCGATGCTTCCAAATTATCCGGAGCCACCATTGCCACTAACACAGAAGGTGGGTTGTGGTCTTCATTTTTGGACAATGGAACTAAATGATGGCGACGACAAATATCCACCGGAATCAAGTTTTCAATTAACTCAGCTACCATAGAGCTGCCAATTGAGTTAACTTCCGGATCTAAACACTCAACGCCGTAGAGTATTTTAAGTTCAAACAGTTGTTGCTTTTTATACTGTCTCAGCAGCTCAGGGGAAAGTGGTTGTCCTGTGAGGGATTCCAGTACTTCCGTGAGGGGACGACCAGACTTGCGGCTTTCGATTAGTGCTTGCCGCATTTGATCTCTATTGACATAGCCAGATTGAACTAGCTTATTGCCAAAGGGTGAAAATTCTGCCCTTGTAGTTAGAGCAGTACTACGCCTAGGTGATGACGAGTAGGTCATAAATATATCAACAAAGATAGGGAAACCTCTAATTAGAGTATTCCCAAGCTTTGGTCAAGAATTTTCATATACACTGATGAAATTGAAGGTAAAAATTAGGTCAGCTACCCTGAAAACGCACGGGAAACCCTCTATGGGTTTTGCAGCGGAGGCGTTCAGTATTTGTCACAATAGAGGACGGTGGTAGAACTTCCCAGAAAATATTGGCAATTATGTACATCTGCCTCAGTGCGAATGGGAACTGGAACTACAGTTACTATGTGATGACGAATAATTGCCATATATAATGTCTGGGATGATTACATAATCTATGCAGTCAGATCAACAGTTCAACAATATGAGCCGTGAATCGGGTGAAGCAACAGAGGTAAACCAAGAAATGACGAGTGACTCCGCATCTCAAATCAATGCCAATGAATTTGGCGACGAGGCAACACAACCAGGTGGTGCCCAAAGTGAAATAGGGGAAAATACAGCTACGCCGAATGTTGACAATGGTGTTACATCTAATAGTGATAACGCTGTTGACTCCTCTGCTTCGGCAGCAACGACTGCACAAATAGAATCCCTGAAAGCTCAATTAGACGAGCGTAGCAGTCAGTATATGCGGATAGCGGCTGATTTTGAAAATTACCGCAAACGCACCCAAAAAGAAAAAGAAGAATTAGATGTGCAAGTCAAGCGCAATACAATTACTGAGTTACTGGCAGTAGTTGATAATTTTGAGCGAGCCAGGGCACAAATTAAACCCCAAAATGATGGGGAAATGAACATTCATAAGAGTTACCAAGGTGTTTATAAGCTACTAGTAGATAGTCTGAAACGCTTAGGTGTGTCACCTATGCGTCCTGAGGGAGAAACCTTCGATCCTAATCTTCACGAAGCGGTTATGCGGGAACCTACGGATGAACATCCCGAAGGAACAGTGTTAGAAGAGTTAATACGCGGATATTACTTGGGCGATCGCGTGCTGCGCCACGCAATGGTGAAAGTAGCTGCTCCACCAGAAGACGCGCCCCCTGTGGAGGAGGAAAGTCAGCCTGATGAGGACAATGGTTAACTGTATCAAATTAACCAAGTGATTCAGTTGCTCTTCACAGTTTACGGCAACCTGTCATCCGTATACTAGACTTGTTGGTGTATATCAGGTTTGACATCACCAACAAGTCATAATTTGTGATAGAGCAATGCAAGAAACTAAAACTCTCATGTTTGTTTCAGCACTACCAATACCAACGCCTACAAGGTAGTCCGCGTCAGATCATATTAAAGCACTATTCAGTAAAAATACTGATAATTATGGGAAAAGTTATTGGGATCGACCTCGGAACTACCAACAGTTGTGTCGCAGTTTTGGAAGGTGGTAAAGCATTAGTTATTTCCAACTCCGAAGGAGGCAGGACTACTCCCAGTATTGTGGGATTTGGTAAAGGTGGGGAACGCTTGGTTGGTCAGTTAGCCAAACGGCAGGCTGTCACCAATGCCGAGAATACAGTTTATAGTATTAAGCGATTTATTGGACGACGTTGGGAAGACACAGGCGAAGAAAGGGAACGGGTTCCCTATAATTGTGTCAAAGGTCGGGATGATACTGTTGATGTGAAAATCCGCGAAAGGCAATACACACCCCAAGAAATTTCTGCCATGATCCTGCAAAAGTTAAAGCAAGATGCGGAAAACTTCTTAGGTGAAGCTGTTACCCAAGCGGTGATTACAGTCCCGGCTTATTTTACAGATGCCCAAAGGCAAGCGACTAAAGACGCTGGCACTATCGCCGGTTTAGAAGTTTTACGGATTATTAATGAACCTACCGCCGCAGCTTTGGCGTTTGGTTTGGATAAACAAGATGAAGAACAACTGATTCTGGTTTTTGACCTTGGTGGCGGTACTTTTGATGTATCCGTGCTGCAACTAGGAGATGGGGTATTTGAGGTTAAAGCCACCTGTGGTAATAACCAACTGGGAGGAGATGATTTTGATAACTGCGTTGTTCGTTGGATGATTGAGAGTTTCCAAGAACAAGAGCAGATAGACCTCGGTCAGGATAAAATGGCTCTGCAAAGGCTGCGAGAAGCCGCAGAAAAGGCAAAAATTGAGCTTTCCACCATGGTCGCAACTTCCATTAATTTGCCATTTATCACCGCCGATGCCACTGGTCCCAAGCACCTGGAAATGGAGCTTTCCCGCGCCAAATTTGAAGAACTCACCAGCCATTTAATTGCTGCTACCCTAGAACCGATGGTGACAGCTCTTAAAGATGCAGAATTAAAACCCGAAAATATAGATCGGATTATTTTGGTGGGGGGTTCTACCCGCATTCCCGCCGTTCAAAATGCCCTAATTAAATTCTTTAACGGCAAAACACCCGATCGCTCGGTGAATCCCGATGAAGCTGTGGCCTTAGGAGCAGCGATTCAAGCCGGGGTCATGGGTGGAGAGGTTGACGATGTGCTGTTATTGGACGTAACCCCCCTATCCCTAGGCATTGAAACCTTAGGAGAGGTGTTTACTAAGATTATTGAACGTAATACCACCCTTCCCACCAGTAATTCCCAAGTATTTTCCACTGCCGTTGATGGACAATCTTCTGTAGAAATTCACGTTCTCCAAGGGGAACGGGCAATGGCACGGGATAACAAAAGCCTGGGTAAATTCTTCCTCACAGGGATTCCCCCTGCTCCCCGTGGCGTTCCCCAAATAGAAGTCTCTTTTGAAATTGATGTCAACGGTATTATTAAGGTATCCGCAGAAGATAAAGGCACAGGTAAAGAACAAAGCGTGCAAATTACCAACACAGGTAGTTTGAGCGGCAATGAAGTAGAGCGGATGCGCCAAGAAGCAGAAATCTATGCGGAAGAAGATAAACAACGCCTGGAGCGAATTGAACTCAAAAACCAAGTAGATAATCTGCTATATAGTTATGAGAAGACCTTGAAAGAAAATGCTGGTGCGATCGCTGAGGATATGAAAGCCTTAGCAGGGGAAAAAATAGCTCACCTCAAAGCAGCAATGGCTAATCCCAATATTCCCGTAGAAGAATTACAACAACATTTGACTGAGTTTCAACAGACTTTATTTGCTGTTGGTGCCAATGTTTACAATCGCGCCCAAAACTCCAATGAAAATATGGAATATGCGGAAGAAGCAGCCAGTGAAGATAATCCTCCAACGGAAGATACTGGGGAGAAAACAGATGAAAGTATTCCACCCCAATTCACCTTTGATTTTGATGAAGACAATACCTTACAAGCTGATTATGAAGCCATAGATTAAATTGAGAAGGCATCTATGTTGGAGGCAGAAGGCAGAAGGTTTCTCGAACTTCTGCCTTTCTTGATCAAGAGAGGGAAAGATTTTTGCAAGCGCGAAAAACGAGGGTGAGGTTTTTATGCTTGGTTGTGAGATTTTCCCGTGGGAGCTATAGCACTACGCATTTAGTTTAGGACATTTCTAAATCCTGAAATCCTTTGACAGCCTGCTGTTTCCTGTTCCCTATTCCCTGTTCCCTGTTCCCTAGCACGTAGTCCTATAACTTTTAATCTGTTCGGCATACCCTACCATCATCATCGGTTAGCACAACCTTTATTATTTTTGTATATTTGTTATATTTATTTACATAAAGCAACAAAAGTTAAACAAAAGGATTAGATTAGTACTATGTTTGGTATCTTAATTGCATTATTCGTCATGGGTTGGGTAGCTGCGGCGTTAATTGGTACTCAGGCTTACTTCTTGGGCGAACAGAGAAAGCCCATCCACGAACGTAACTGGAGTTCTGAGTCCTTTGACAGGCTAGCGAAATCCATTACAGGAAAAGAAACAGACTATAGCGATCGCGAGCCTGCATATAAAATGGATGCTTATGCTAGCAATGGGATTTCCAACTAAGTAGATGCCAAGTTTTGAGAAAGGACAACTTTTAACCCCCAGCACCTAGCTGGGGGTTTTTTCATGGGTATTTTTGTCTGTCAAAAATGTCACCTCACCCCTTTCCCCTCTCCTTAATCTTTCCCCTCTCCTTAATAAGGAGAGGGGTGTCCGCAGGACGGGGTGAGATTTTTCCTAAAGAGGACGATAGGCGCGATAATCGATTTCAGGGAAAATATTATCCATATATTCGACCTTTTCTAACCAACCACTGTCAATTTTGCCGATTTTAATATCCTCATACAGTTTATTAAACCGCATTAAGTGCGATCGCGTGCGTCTCACTGCATAGGGAACCATAGTTCCAGTACGCATAATAAATGCCCAGTCAGAGGATTGTGCTAAAAGTAACTCCCTGGCTGCTTGGTTGAGAGCCTTCAACTCCAAATCATCTGCCGCTTCTCTCTCTGATATTTCAATCATTCGCTCCGCCGCTTTATGCAAATGTGGGTAAATCCACGTATTAGTTTCATTTAACCAATACTCGTGAAAACCCTTATAACCCCAACTAGATTGAGAAGGACGGCAAACTTGCTGACTAGGATTATCCCGTAAATAATCCGCCAAGTGGGTCATGTCGTATGTACCTTGGTCATACCAAGACTTACGGAACAGGTAATCAATGAACCAAGGACCCTCATACCACCAATGCCCAAATAATTCCGCATCATAGGGTGACACAATAATTGGTGGACGCTGCATCACACCATGAAGATGTTCTACTTGGCGTTCCCGGTTATACATAAAGTTACCTGCGTGTTCTGCGGCTTTTTCCCTTGCCCAATATGGGTCATAGAGAGCCTTGTCCGCCAATCCTAAGCCACGACCAGTAATTTTATGGTACTTAATACCCGTATTCTTACGTTGACCATTGGGCATAATGTAGGGCTTAATGTACTCATATTCCGCTTCCCAACCCAAGTCTTTATAAAACTCCCGGTATTCAGCAGCACCAGGATAGCCCACTTCCGAGGACCAAACCTGTTGGGAAGATTCATGATCCCTACCAAAAGCCGCCACCCCTGTCTCTGTAAAAATGGGGGCATAGGTACCGAATCGGGGGCGGGGACGGGCATAGAGAATACCATGTCCATCGGTGAGGAAGTAGCGTAAACCAGCATCCGCTACCATCCTTTCCAAATCTTCATAGTAAGCACATTCCGGCAGCCAAATACCCCTAGGTGGAATGCCGAAAGTTTGTTCGTAGTGTTCGCAAGCTACCTGAATTTGTGCCCATACAGCCTGGGGATACATCTTCATCAACGGTAAATAGCCGTGAGTTGCACCGCAGGTAATGATTTCTAGATTGTTGGAGTCTTGGAATCCCTTAAAAGCTGTTACCAAGTCCCCTTGATAACGCTCCCAAATTTTTCTCGTATTATTGAATTCAGAAGCGTAATGCTCGGCTAAGTATTTGAGATGACCATTTTGGGCATGATGCTCAATTTCTAATTCTGCAAGTTCTTCCAGTTTTGATAAGTGTTGGCTGTAGCGTTCTTGCAGTAACGGATCGCGTAACATTGACACCAAGGGTGGTGTCATGCTCATGGTGATTTTAAAATCAATTCCGTCTTGCTTTAACCCTTCAAATACTTGTAGTAAGGGGATATAAGTTTCTGTAATCGCTTCATAAAGCCATTCTTCCTCCAACACATAGTCACTTTCTGGGTGACGAACAAAGGGTAGATGGGCGTGGAGTACAAGAGCGACGTAGCCTATAGCCATAGTGATTCCGAGTTGTTAATTAGTTAAATTTAATCTTGGGATGGTGTCAGACAGAAATTTACAATATTTTAAGACTTTCTGGGAATAGTGGCGGGATAGGAATCAACTATTTTTGATTACTTGTGGTGATGGAAGGGGAAGCATCCTGAAAAATTTCACTAAGATTGGATTGAAGAAGGAAGAAGGAAGAAGGTTCAATGTTCCTGGGGGATTCTGACCCCCTGTAATTATAGACCAGTAAATTATAGATTTACTGGGGTTCTTAAACCCACGTTGGGCAAGGCATTCATGGCTTACCTGACATCTTGCACGCCTCGTATTAATACTGGTTTTTGATGTCATTAATAAACTCAATAACACGAAAAATCAGGTTTTTTAGCCTGCGTGGTTGCCGCGCTACCCTCGCAAGGCTTTGCTTGTATAGCCGAGGCAGTTGCGGTGGTGAGGTAGTGTGGTCTTGGGGAGCCCGCAGCGGTCTTGTGGAGCCAGTCCCTCCATTTGGGGTCTCCCCAAATGGAGGAACTGGCGTGGTTTCCCACGCTTGAGTGCAAATGGCGTGGTTTCCCCCATGAACAACTACCGAAAGGGTGAATCCTGCGGATACGCTGCGCGAGCCCCGGCATAAGCAAACTGCCGTTCACCCTTCCAGGGTGCAGGTGCAAGATATGAGCGCCCCAAGAGGGGAAGTCAAAAGTCACGCATTCAAAAGTATTAAACCTCCTCCCAACGAATGAAACTAGCACATTTTTCTTGTTTGGCTAAAAACCTTGCTATATAAGGGTTATAAAATGTGCTAGTTAAGAGTTACCTTAAAACTTATTTTTGACCCCTGCCTCCTGACTCCTGCATAGATGCCTTGCCCGTTGGCGTAGCCGCCCGCTCAAGGGCTAGGGCTGATAAAACTCTTGCTTACCGGCGTTATCGTAAAGTAGGAATATAAATGGTGATGCTATGGAGGCAACACCACCAAGTTTATGCCTGAAAATAACGCTCAAACCCAACTTAAACGACAATTAGGGGTATTTGCTGCTACCCTGATGGGACTGGGTTCCATTGTCGGTACGGGTGTATTTGTAAGTATTGGTATTGCTGCTGGCATTGCTGGTTCGGGGGTAATCATAGCGGTAGCAATTGGGGCAATAGTCGCCACCTGCAACGGACTCAACAGTGCCCAATTAGCTGCCAGTCATCCTGTAAGTGGTGGAACCTATGAATATGGCTACAGATACCTGACTCCAGCTTGGGGCTTTATCGCAGGCTGGATGTTTTTAGTGGCAAAGACAGCTTCCGCAGCAACGGCTGCTTTGGGTTTTGCTGGCTACCTTATACAGCTTGGTGGTTGGGATACCAATTTATTAATCCCCCTTGCCTTAATAGCTGCGATCGCTATGACTTTAATTGTTCTCAATGGTATTCGTAGATCCCATATTGCTAATGCGATCATTGTATCGGTAACCCTACTTTCTTTATGCTTTTTTATCCTTACCTGCTTTCCTCAAGCAATCCAAGAGGGAGGGAATAATCTGACTCCTTTATTTACTGCTTCCTGGGCAAATATACTTAATGCCAGTGCTTTGATGTTCGTTGCCTATACGGGGTATGGTCGTATTGCTACCTTGGGAGAAGAAGCGCGATCGCCTAGAAAAACTATTCCTCAAGCCATAATTTTTTGCTTGCTGTTGGTCATGTTACTTTATATGGCAGTGGCAGCAGTAAGTATTGCAGCAGTTGGGATCGATACTTTTAATACTTCCACATATTCAGCAAATACCGCACCCTTAGAGAGAATAGCCCAAACAGTTGTGGGAAAGAGTGGTGCTTTAGTTGTAACAGTGGGTGCAATGACAGCCATGCTGGGAGTATTACTCAACTTAATTCTTGGCTTATCGCGAGTTTTGTTAGCAATGGGTCGTCGTGGTGATGCACCAAGATTCTTAGCCCGTTTAAACCAACAACAAACCACTCCCTACTGGGCTGTATTATTTGTTGGTATTGGTATTTGCTTATTAATCTTGTTAGGAAATGTAAAAACCACTTGGTCTTTCAGTGCCTTTACCGTCCTGATTTACTATGGGATTACCAACTTAGCAGCTTTACAACTAGCTCCATCAGCAAGGCTTTATCCGATTTGGATAACTTGGTTAGGTCTAGGATCTTGTTTATTTCTTGCTTTCTGGGTAGATTCACTTGTCTGGCAAATAGGTTTAGGCTTGATAGTTGTTGGTTTAATTTGGCACAAAATTAGGAAATAGATGTAGAAATAACCATTGTGGGTATTTTACCAGGGAACATGGAGAAGAAAATGTTTCCTTATCCCCTGATGAATTTTGTGCCAAATTTCTTAAATGACTAAATATCAGTCAGATTTAGCATCTTGATACATCTTTAAGTTCCAGGTATACATACCAATTTTTCCAGGAACTCGAGAGAATCTACCGATTCTATGACCTCTGGAGAGTTCATTGAGAACTGCACTTTTAATGTGTCTGATTTGGTCATCAGTGAGTTCGCCATAGATCCCCTCCATGATTTCGGCCACACTAAAAGCTTTTTTGGGTCTGTCTTGCAGTAATGATGAAACTGCATCAATGAGAAATTTACCCTCATATTTAGGTATTAAGGGAATACTCCTAGTTTTGGGAATGAGCAAAGGTTTCTTGGCAATTTTTTTGCCGGCTTGAGATTTAGCTTTACCCTTTTTGTGGGGTACTTTACTTATGTCATAAGTATAACAACCGGGTTCGTCCGGAACAGCATACCAATAGCCCTTTTCTTTCCCATGAGTGAGTGAGGAGTGAACCCGACCTTTAACTACCTTAAATACAGTTGGTTCCAAGTCTCCATAAAGTGATCTCACTACAAAATCGATATGGCATACGGTTCCCACATTCTTTTCTAATATCTTTTCGATAGCTTGAATGCGGCTTAATGCTCGATGCTCGGTTAATAATGGGATCTCAGACCAATGGCTAGAGCTGGGGTAGTTAATTGCGGATGTTCCCGGAAGGGAAGAGGAAACTGTTTCTTGAGAAGGTAAAGCATTCAACTCTAAACTATCCGAGTCTTGTAATTGAGGGTGGATAGACTCAGGTTTTGGCAAACTGGCAATCCCATTATTTGGTGATGGTAAAGCAGATGCTACATTTTGCCCCATACTAGGTTGACTATCTGTGGGGCGAGTGCCAGACCAACTCGATAATAAACCTTCTACATGGATAAGTTGCGATTGTGCTTGCTTATATAAAGTTTCGTACTCTTCGACAAGACGAGCATAATGTTCTCGTAACTCTAATAGAGGTTGCAGAATCGGTTCTAGCAAAGAGTTGGGAGGAGGTTGTAATTGTCCGTGCATTTAGTGTTCGATGAAATTTTCAATTTAGTTTAAATCCAGACCGCTTTTATAAGCCATTGGTCTTGGTTTGGCTTTTTGGGAGCGCGTGACAGATTTCCTGGGCGCTTGGGGAGGACGACATTTTTCACAATATAAAGGTCTAGGTCCATATGTTTCACGTTTTGTACTCCGATCACATTGTTTGCAGACAAAGTTAAAGACCCTAGTATGAATCAGTCGTTGATGTGCTCTGACAGTGTACTCTCTAACGTGTACGTACTTGCTTGCCATAGTTAATGATCTATTTTCGTCTTATCAATATAGCTATTCCAGCAGATAAAGTCTCATCAGTATGTATCCAAGTACAATTTTTGCTCACAAAAAATGACTTGTTGTCTAAATAGGGAGGAAACACTCTTTATGGGTTCATTCATGAAGATACCCAAAATTAAACCATAGCCCATACTTGATTTTATCCGCAGATTCACGGGAAAATGACTGGTCCTATTCTCTTCAAATAGAAGATTACAATCTGGGAGTGGGTGGAAACTCCCATACTATAATTTTAAATATCTTCCCATAAATGTTGACAATCAAACTTTTCAGACTATAAATAATCGTTCGCATTCACCAAAATTAAATTCTTCTCTACGGTTAAAGTTGAGAAGTTGAGGAAACTTCTCTAAGTAAGTCTATAGTATCAACTAACTAAATCCTAGACTTTATCAGCTAAACATAATTTAGTGATTTATGTAAGTAGCAATTTTCCCCTTTCTCAAGCCTCTAGAACGAACCATAAAGACTACCGAAGGCATACTTATGCTGGCTCTGCCAAGCTCGGTGTTCTTAAGTAAAGCTTCTCTGTTGGGGCAACCACCCTGTTAATGGCTAAGAGAAAGGACGGGGCTTGTATCCCATTATTCTCGGTCAGCAAACATAATATTATTTGTAAAGTTTTTTCGCAATTTGATTATCTATGACAAAAGCAATTTGTCATAGATTGGTTTTAATCGAAAATGATAACACTCTTACGGGAAGCCACTGGTACATCTACGCCCTTCAAAATCGAGGGTAAATTTTCTGTTAAGATTTCCCGTTCGGCTGAGCTCACGGTCGAAGCCTGTTAATAGTTTCCTTCCATCACGAGTAATTTCACGTTGACGGAGTCTGCCTTGCGGGCTGATCAAACTGGATTCCTATAGAAGTAATTGTAGCGACCTGAAATCATAATCGCTTCGACCCGAAATCATCCGCGTTTTGAGACCACATTAAATGAAACTATAAAATCGCCTCGACCCACATTATTTGAAACTGAGACCACATTATCTGAAACTGACCTGAAATTAT
>JASJDS010000041.1 GCA_030065055.1 Calothrix sp. MO_192.B10 | reverse complement strand
CCAAAAAATCAATTATCCTTACGGGGCACGGCACCTACAATATTCTTCTATAGGTTGTAAGCTGACTGATGCCGTGCCCACCTCAACCGATTGAATATTCGTAAGCAAAAACTATGGGTTTCAAAGTAGATGTGGTTTAAATCCCCTGGCGATGAATGGAAGAAACAATTCAAATCTTCTTCCCCCACTCATAAAATGTTATATCAAGTCCTGATGATTACTTATAATAAAATTACGGGTTGTAGGTTGGGGAGCCACTCCGTTGCGGTGAAACACTTGCGGTGGACGGGTTCCCCGGCATAAGCAAAGTGTTGAACCCGGAGGGAGGTTCCCTACGTTGTAGGAAGTGGCGTTTGAGGGACGAAACCCAACAAAAATCTTATTGTGTTGGGTTACTCTGCGAGAAGCCGCTGCGCGTCTACACTTCGTTCTACCCAACCTACATTTAATTATAAGTGTTTAACCGGACATGATATTACCTATTTAAATTGTATATCCATTTGGTATTAGCTAATACTCTTGCTCCTTCTGCCTCCTCCCTTGCTGTTGTGCATCTTGAATGCACGCCAGCTTAATGCCTTCCGTCTTGTGGCATATTACATTGGATTCGTGGTAATTAATCCATCTTCCATACAGGTGACATAGTCAGCAAAATTTTTAATTCGAGCATCATGGGTAACAATCACTACAGTGGTGCCATATTGTTTTGCCAATTGACATAACAATTCGATGATCACTTGTCCGGTGTGAGAATCAAGAGCCGCAGTGGGTTCATCAGCCATGATTAGCTGGGGATTGCCAGCTAAAGCACGAGCGATCGCAATTCTTTGTTTTTGACCCCCAGACAGGTTGCGAGGTAGGCTATTTGCTTTACTAGCTAAACCCACCTTATCTAATAGTTCTAAAGATTGTTGGCGTGCTGGCTTTCCTTTAATGCCTTTAATATTCAATGCTACTTCTACATTTTCTGCTGCTGTGAGTGCGGGAAACAGATTAAAACCCTGAAATATAAACCCTAGACGCTCTCGTCGAAATTTAGATAATTCTTTACCAGACATACTAGTAATATTTTTACCTAGCAAATGCACGCTACCACTTGTGGGAGTTAAAATCCCTGCCAAAATTGATAGTAAAGTGGTTTTGCCTGAGCCAGATGGTCCCATTAACAATTGAATTGCACCCTGAGGAATTTTTAGATCTATTCCCTTAAGTGCCACAAAACTTGCAAAACCAGATTTATAAACCATTTTTATGTCTCTGGCTGCGATGGCACAGGTTTTCACAGTAGTTAATTCATCAATAGATTCAGAAGTTTTCCATTTGTGAATTATAGAATTCTTTATCAATCTAACTTGAGAAGAGATCATTTTACTAATCAGTTATGGGTGATTGGTTATTGGTTATCAGTCTCACCACTTATAAATTGAGCAGTCCCTATCTTTTGGTAACATATTCTCAGAGAAGACGAGTTATGCTCATCTATTCCCCCTAATAGACTCTGTGGTGAGGGATTTCAGTTACAAAAAAATTTGTTATTGCCCACCAAGGGAATTTTTTAACCAAAAGATAGGAGAAATTCTAAGAGAAGTTGATCCACAGACTTGCTTGTAGGTCATTTGTTGTAATTAATTCAATATATTCAGTTGGCGATGGCACTCAAATAGCTCAAGTTTATTTATAATTTTTTATTATGAGAATCAGATGAATAATTACTGAAAATTGTAATTCAATGGGGACATCCACTCCATATTTATGCTGATCAACAAAACAAACACCTTGTTTTACCGGTAATCTAGCTATGCTTTAAATACAATTGCTGGATCGACGCGGTTGACTTTTTGGATGGCAAATAAAGCCGAACTCACACACATCAACACCGTAATACCAAAAACACCAACCGCAGTAGCTGGTGTAATTAATATGACAATGCCCTGGGTGGTTAATGTCCATATTCCTAAGCCCCAACACAATAACATACCTGGAATATAGCCAATAATAGCCATCCAGAAAGCTTGCTCCAAGATGATGCCATATATTACATTATCAGACGCACCCATTGCTTTGAGGGTTCCAAATTCCTTGATATGGTCAGAAACTGAAGAGTAAAGAATTTGACCGACAATAACTATACCCACAACCACACCTACAGCTGCACCCAAGCCGAGAATAAATCCAATCCCCGTTCGTCTTTCCCAGAAAGTTTGTACTTTTTGAGTCATTTCCCTCCTAGTATAAACCTCAGTTCCCGGTAAGAATTTTTTTAATCGCTGTTTCAGTTTTTGCAGATTTTCACCGGGCTGTGCTTTAACTAATACAAAAGAAATGGGAGTATTTAGGGCAATAGGTTCAGGAATAGGTTTTACCTGATCATCCTCAGCTTTAACAGCTGGATCGGCTCTTTTGTAAATATTAGTACACTTAACTTCTTCGGCTTCCCATCTACAATTGACACTGGAGGTAATGCGAGAGTTAATGTATGCATTGGCTGTTTCTAGGGAACCGAAGACGAATGAGCCAGAAACAACGGATTGAGAGTTTTGGGTGATGCCAACTATCTGGGCTGGTAATGAGCCAATCTCAGCTTGATCCCCAATTTTCCTCACCTTTAAAGACTTTAATTTGGTTCTATCAGCAATCAAGGTATAGGGCTTTTCCAGGTCATTTATACTACCCTGAGTCAGCTTACCAGGTGCAAAAAGTTGCTTACTGGGATTAAATCCAAATACTTTGACTATGGTTAATTCCCCATTGGGAATTAACCATCGTACCGAACCTCTGATTAAGGCATCTGCTTGCTGTACGCCCTTCACCTCTCTAGCTTTGACAACATTATCGAACAAAATTGGTTCTGTTAACTCCAGATGTACCATCCGCTTGGAACTGATCCAAATGTCGGCGGGGGAATCTTCGATTAATGATACAGTGGATCGAATTACTCCCTGAAATATTCCCGTTTGGATGGTTACAAGACTAACAGCAAACATAATTCCTGCTTGTGCAACTAAAAAGCGGGGAATGTCTTCTAAAAGATTTTTGCGAGCGATAGACACCATTAAAACCAGTAAAGAATCTAAATATCTAGATGAGCAGCATAAGTATGGGTTCCCCAGTAGATATACTCAAACTGTAATAGGAGTAGCAATCTTTTCCTTTGTTACCATAAGTTTTGATTGTGCTAACCAAAAAGTTAGTATCGTATATTCCAATTTTTCTAAACTGGTGTGAGGAGTAATGACAAATTTAGTACTACCTATATTGACAAATGCTGGTAAAATTGCCAGGGCAAATTTTGTTCGTAAAACTCGCCAACCTGATGTTTTTCAACAGAGGTTTTTGCGATCGCTACTCCAAGCTTATCAAGGGACAGAACTGGGTCAAAAATATGGATTAGGGGATATCCAAACCATAGAACAATTTCGTACTAGATTACCAATATTACCTTACAGCAGTTATGAACCATATGTTGAACGAATTGCTGCTGGGGAGACTAATATTCTCACACCCGATCAAGTTATCTATCTAAATCTTACCAGTGGTTCTACGGGCAAGCAGAAGTTAATTCCCGTCACCAAGCGATCGCGTCAAATTTTAAATCGGGCAAATCAGGTAGGTATTGGTTTTGCTGCAGATGCTGCCCAAAGCCGTGGTCTACCCATTGGTAAAATGCTACTGACAAGTTCAGTACAATTCATGGGACACAGCAGTGGCGGTATTCCCTATGGTCCTGTCAGTGTTGGCGACTTACGTTTAAATAAACTCCTTTACAAACAAGTATTTGCCCATCCCTACGAAGCATTACTACCAGCAGATTCTAAAGCTCGTCACTATATGTGTTTGCTGTTTGCCCTGAGAAATCCAGATATGAGGGTAATTGGGGCTAATTTCCCAGTACTGGGTTTACAGCTAGCTCAATATTTAGAATCCTATGCTGAGGAATTGCTCCATGATTTAAAAACAGGGGAAATCGCATCCGGGCTGACACTAGAACCAGGAGTAAGAGAGCAACTACAACAACAATTTTCCCCAGAACCTAAACGTGCAAGGCAACTTGAGGAGATTTTGCACAGTGAAGGTAGACTCACACCCCAACTGGCATGGCAGAACCTCTCTTGTATCATTACAGCCCGTGGCGGCACTTCCAACTTCTATTTTGAACGTTTTCCCAGCTATTTTGGCGACACTCCCATATTTGGTGGCATTTATGCCTCTGCGGAAGCTACCTTCGGTATTTATCAGGATTTCAACAACGATGGTGCAATTTTAGCTATTGATAGTGGCTTTTTTGAATTTATTCCCCCAGAACAATGGGATGTGGAGCAACCCAAAACCCTTTTACCTCATGAGGTGGAAGTAGGGCAGTATTACCGAGTTCTGGTGACTAACTATAGTGGTTTCTACCGTTATGATATTGGTGATGTGGTTGAGGTGATAGGTTTTTATAACCAGACACCTCTACTTAGCTTCCGTCATCGGGTAGGGGGTTTATTATCTTCTACAACAGAAAAGACAAATGAATTTCATGCCACCCAGGTAATGCAGCAATTACAGCAGGAATTTGATTTACCTTTAGAAAACTTCTGTATTACCCTTTCAGAAAAAGAAATTCCAGCCCATTACTTGTTAAATATTGAGCTAGTTCCCGGCTATACGCTCAGTAATCCCCAAGCATTTTTGGCTCAGTTCGATCAAAAATTACAGCAGGCGAACCGATCCTATCAAGATAAGCGGGTAAATCATCGAGTTCCCTGCCCTCGGTTGCGAATTTTAGCACCTGGAAGCTTTGCTCAAGTTCGTCAGGGTCTTTTAAACAGAGGAATACCTGCTTCTCAGTTAAAATTCCCCCATATCAGCGAAAATCGCCAATTTTTGGCTGGGCTTACAGTGCAACGGGAAGTAAGATTACCCGCAGATGAAAATGTCTTGGTCTAATTACTACCCCATCGATGAATCGAAGGGCTAATGAAATAAGGAAAACATTTTCCTCTCCACGGATAAATCCGGGGGCTTGTATCCAGTCTATTTTTTGGTCAACTAACAACTAACAACTAACAACTAACAACTAACAACCATTTTTAAGTTAGTCCCCCACGGTCAAATCCCACAACCTGCCTATGAAAATGCTTTGTGACAACTCCTCAAGGGCGCATTGCGTGCGCCCCTACTGCGGCTCCCACACCTAAGCTGTCAACTAACAACTAACAACTAACAACCATTTTCTAGCTAGCAATTAGTCCCAAGGACTCTGCCGCCTTCAACAAGAGGCAGAGCCTCAAAAACTGCAAAGTGATTGCCTGAACCATCATGCTTAATAAATCCTTAACAGTATCGCTTTTACAAAAATGGGCTGTACCGTTTTTACTTATTGTGGTAACTCTAAGACAAATGGTACTTGCTTACACCGTAGGTTTAAGTCCTTGGCATGGAGGTGGTTGGGGAATGTTTTCTTCTGTGGATCGAGATGAAAGACGCTTGATTTTAGTTGAAGGAACAGATACCCAAGGAAAATTAATCAGGATAAATTCAACATCTGTTAACTATCTTTTTTCCGATAGAGATTTGATTTTAATCAGAACTTTTCCTAGAAAAGAGTTGCTACAGAAATTTGCCCAAAAGGTTCTAGATTCCCAATCAAATGTAAGTGAAAATCAAGGGCTTAAACAAGCAATACCTGCAAATTTGCAAAAAGTCAAGGTTCAAGTCTGGCGCTTGCATCATAACCGGGAAACTAGTAGCATCCGATATGAAGCTTTAAGTCCAGGGGTGGAGGCTACAAGATGATCCGCAAGGTTCTTGATAGTTGTCGTCAAGCTTTTGTAAAGCTGATACAGCAACCGAGATACCTTCTAATAGTGCGATTAACGCTACTATTGGTACTGCTACATGGAATTGATGAAATTCAACTGCCAAGACTACCAGAAAGGATTCTGAGTGGCTTAATGCTCTTATTTCCTCGACTGCTGACTCAAAAGTTGATGTGGATTGTTCTTTGTGCGGTTCTGGTTGTCAATAACATCAGGTTTTGGTTCCTTTATGTCAACCATGAATATTTAATCACTTATTGGTGTTTAGTTTGTCTGTTGGCAATTTACAGTCCCCAGCCAGAGAAAGTCATGAGTTGGAATGCGAAACTCTTGCTGAGCTTATGTTTCTTTTTTTCCACAGTCTGGAAATTTATTTCTGGCGAATATTTAGATGGTTCGTTTTTACACGCCACATTTTTACTTGATAATAGACTGGAGATGGGATCCTTTCTATTGGGAGGATTGGATTTAGAGGTTTTGCAAAGTAACCGGGAAGCATTTGCAGCGATGCAAGCCAATGGGTTTACAAACGAGCAAGTAAAACTTATAACTAGTCCATTGATGAGTTCCCTGAGTATAGTTTTTTCTTATTGGACTTTGCTGATTGAGGGTGTGATTACTGTCGCTTTTCTCTCTCCTATACCAACGTGGCTTGATCAAAATCGCAATTGGTTACTAATTTTATTTATTGTCACAACTTACCCTCTGATACCCGTATATAGTTTTGCAGCCATGCTATGTATACTTGGTTTAGCTCAATGTTCCATGAATCAGCAAGAGCAATTTGCTACTTATCTGATGGTATGTTTACTAATTCCCTTGTGGATGACATTACCCCAAGCAATTTTTAATTTAATTGTTAGATAAATGAAAAGCTTAATTAATATAATTGTCAAAAATCTGGAAAAAGCTGTACTAAAAGATTCATGGTTGGAGAAATTAGTCGGGAAATATTCTTTAATTGGTGATTCGGTTTTTTTTGAGCCTGAGCAATTTCCCTGGGTTGCAGAACTAGAAGCTAACTGGATGGTAATTCGCCAAGAACTAGAACAAGTACTTGAGGATGTAGACGAGTTACCCAATTTTCAAGATATTTCCAGCAGACAATATCGCATTGCTAATGATAATCTCTGGAAAACCTACTTTTTTTATGCTTTTGGCTTTAAAGCTACTAAAAATTGCCAACGATGTCCCCAAACCACAAAACTCCTGGAAAAAATTCCGGGCATGAAGGTGGCATTTTTTTCTATCCTCGCTCCCGGTAAACACATTCCTGAGCATCGGGGTAAGCATAAAGGTATCATTCGCTATCACTTGGGTTTAATGGTTCCAGAACCCAAATCTGCTTGTCGGATTCGCATAGCCGATAAAGTTGCTTATTGGGAAGAAGGCAAAAGTTTGATTTTTGATGATACTTTCTATCACGAAGCCTGGAATGAAACTGATGGTTATCGCGTGGTTTTATTTCTAGATATTGCTAGACCCTTACGTTTTCCTCTGTCTATTGTCAATTGGTTAGTGAATAATCTCATTGCTGCATCGCCTGTGATTCAGGAAGCAAAAGCCAATCATGAGCAATGGGAACAACGATTTGAAAATACTGTTAAATTGTAGGCTAAAGATCCCCGACTTCTGAATAAATATCTGCACACCGTAGCAATTCCTAAGATAGAAGTCGGGGATCTAATTCAATTCCGTAAGGCTTTGTCCTGCTTGAGAGCTAATATTGCTGTGATGATTGACACTGCTGCACCCACATAAAATACGGTGATACCTCCGTGTTTCCACAGAGGTCCCAGGAAAACTGGTGAGAGAAATTGCCCTAGGTAACTAGCACCGTTACCGATCGCTAAAACGCTAGAGCGTACTTCTGGTTGATTTACCTCAGCCAGAGCGTTGTAAAGATTGGGCATGACAATGCCGAAGCCACTACCAAATGTGACAGCGATCGCAAAAATCAAGTAAATTTGCTCTACATGGGGAATAGTGATTAATGTTACTGCCATTAACACAAATCCGAGGGAAATTGCTTGAGCGGCTCCCAAGCGCTTGGCTAAACGACTTGCACCTAAAGCAGAGATAATTGCTGCTCCTATTGCCCGTGAGGCTAAAATCATACCGTTAAGCAAGGTGTCGGCTCCGATGGCGGCTTTGAAATGTAGGGGAGCATAAATAATTACTACGTAAAAAATTCCTGATGTTAAAAGTAGGGCTACAAATAGGGTTAAATTACTAGGAGCTTGCAGTGTTTGCAGTAGTTCTTTTTGCTTACCAGGCAGCACATTGGCAGACTTTTGGCTCGGTTCTTCTCGTAACCATAAAGTAGCACAAAAAGCTATTGGCAAGCCTACAGCATACAAACAAAAGGCATATCGCCAATTAAAAGAACCAACCCATCCACCCAAAAGGGGGAAGAAAATACTGGTAATTGCAAATATACTGGAAGCATAACCCAGTACCCGCGCTCGCTCATCTCCCTCATACATATTACTGATGATGCCAATACTAGCAGCAGCAATACCAGCAGTGGCTGCTCCCAAGAGAGCTCGGGTGAGCAACAAGGGTAGAAAATCTGGCATTAATGCTCCAGCAACACCAAATACAGCGTAAAATATCAGGGATGGGATGAGTACCTTTAATTTGCCAATTCGATCCGCTAAGATGCCCATCAAAGGAGCAAACATGGCGATGGTTAGGCAATGCATACCTGCTAACATTCCAGCCCAACGGGGATCTGGCTGTAGTTGTTCGACAATTTCTGGAAGTACGGGAGAAACTATACCCCCAACCACAGAAGTCAAACATCCTCCTGCCACTAATACCAATAATTTGGGCATCTGCTTGTGAGATGCAGAACTAACATGAGACATAGATAAATATAAAAAATAGTTAATTTTTGTAAATCTTTTTGTGAAGTATAGTCACCATAGCAGTAGTTGTGAGTTTCCTACAAGGATTTTACAATTACACTCATTTTGCATAGCTTTATAAGTAACTATTTTTACGAGAGATATGTATATCATCAAAAATTGGTAGAGGCATACCTGTATTAAAGGTATATCTCTACATTAGGTCTATTACTTCTTACTTGACAGACTACTGGGTTGTAATAGTTCCAACCAAAGTATTTTTGATATTACTACAGTTAAAAGTTAGGAAAAATTGAGAAGCAATAATGAAGGCATAGTCATTTCAGTTATCAGTTATCAGCTATCAGTTATCAGTTTCCCCATCGATAAATCGAGGGGCTTGGGTAGGGTAAAATTTTTTCCACCTCCACAAATAGAATTTGGGGCTTGATACCGATTACTATTTGGTCAGTTTTTCCCTCCTGCCCTCTGCCTCCTGCCTTCTGATTGCCAGCAGGGAAATATTCCTTGCTTTTTTCAAGAACTACCAGGCAATGCTGGTGTTGCTAAGGAAGGCAAGAAAGTAACAATTCCCGGAAAAGTAATAATTAATGCCAGCACTAGCAATTGTAAAATGATAAACGGGATAACACCTCTATAAATGTCACCAGTAGTCACTTCTGGAGGTGACACACCACGGAGGTAAAACAGAGCAAAACCAAAGGGGGGTGTGAGGAAAGATGTTTGTAAATTTGCCCCTAGTATGATTCCATACCAGATCATGTCAATGCCGAGTTGTTTTGCCACTGGAGCAAACAAGGGTATGACAATGAAGGCAATCTCAAAAAAGTCAATAAAGAACCCCAGCAGCAGTACCACGGACATACTCACAGCTAAAAAGCCGATTTTGCCTCCGGGAAGGTTGGCGAGGAAATCAGACATAAATACATCCCCATTCAATCCCCGAAAAACTAAACTAAAGGCGGTGGAACCTAAAAGGATAAAAATCACCATACTGGAGATCCGCAAGGTTGCATCGCATACTTGGTGTAAGGTTTGTTTGCGGAGTTCACCATTAAATGCGGCAAGAGCTATGGCTCCGACACAGCCCACTGAACCGGCTTCTGTAGGGGTGGCAATGCCAAAAAATATACTACCCAATACCAGTAAAATCAAAAGTAAAGGCGGTAACATAACCTGGAAAACCCGCTTCCACAATGCTCTCCCAGCAATATTTCTTACTTCTATTGGTAAGGCTGGAGCAACTTCTGGCTTGATATAAGAAACAATTAATACATGGAGAGCAAATGTACTTGCCATCATTAAGCCAGGAATCAAGGAACCAATGAATAGATCGCCCACTGAGATTCCTAACTGGTCCCCTAAGACTACTAGTACTACACTGGGAGGGATAATTTGTCCTAGGGTGCCAGACGCAGCAATGACACCAGTGGCTAATTGTTTGTTGTAGCCATAACGCAACATAATGGGCAGGGAAATTAAACCCATAGCAACCACCGTGGCAGCTACTACTCCCGTGGTTGCAGCTAGGAGGGCACCCACAATTACTACAGCCAGGGCAAGTCCACCACGCAAACGCCCAAGCAAAATCCCCATAGTTTCTAACAGCCTTTCTGCTATCCCCGTTTTTTCCAACATGGCTCCCATGAAAATAAAGTAGGGAATAGCTAGGAGAGTGATGTTATTCATAACGCCAAAAATTCTTTCTGGCATTAAGCTGGCTAAACCAACATCAAATATTGCTTGGTCTGGGTTTAATTCTTGCAGGACTATGCCAATTAACCCAAATATGATAGATACACCGCCAAGGGAAAAAGCTACTGAATAACCGAAAGATAACAGTAATAAAGCCCCGGCGAACATGGCTGGACCGAGCCAATCATAACTCACCATTATGCTGTTCCTCCTGGGGTTCTAATCTGTTAGTCAGAATGGCTAAATTTTTAATTGTTTCCGAAATTCCTTGGAAAATAAGCAGAATAAAAGCAATAGGAATTAGGGTTTTGATGGGGTAACGAGGTAAACCACCAGGATCGGGGGATATTTCTTGATCGATCCAAGAGTAAATAACCGTATCCCAAGAAAAAATAATTACTAGTACGCAAAACGGAATTAAAAATAATACAGTTCCCAAAAGATTAATTAGTGCCTTTTTCTTAGGGGAACATTGGCTATAAAAAATATCAACGCGGACGTGTTCATCATGTTTGAGAACGTAAGCTGCCCCTAGGAAAAAAACTAAATCGAACATATACCATTGGGCTTCCAGGTAAGCATTGGAACTTAATTCTCTACCTATAATCCGCCCCAGGTATCTACCGATAACATTCCATACACCAATAATTACCATTACCAGTACTAGCCAACTGGTGAGTTTGCCTATACGTTCATTGCAGGCATCAATCCATCTAGATATTCTTAGAAGCTTATCCAACGCCTCGATCGCCTCACTAACTTTAGTAAATGTAGTTTACAACTGAAGCGGTCGTTGGATTTTGGATTTTAGATTTTAGATTTTAGATTTTAGAAACAAAACACTCCCTCACTCCCTCACTCCTTCACTCCCTCACTCCCTCACTCCTTCACTCCTTCACTCCCTCACTCCCTTTTAAATCCTCAGGGGCTAGCGATCGCACTTCAAATAGAGCCATCATATCCCGTAATTGTGGGTTGCCACCGGAGGCTCCTGTTAATCCTCTGGCAATAATCAAACCGCAGTAGCCCTTAGTCTTTTTGCAGCGTTGATTCCATTTTTTGCGGGCTTCTACATGAACCGGATCTGCTTCTAAAAATTCACCAAATAAAAACAACTCATCATTGCCGGTTTGCAATAAACCTAAATCGTAGGATTCTCCATCTAAGGGATCGGCACCTGGGTTAAAGCAAATTGCTTTGAGTCCCCCAGCTTGTTCGATTTTTTCAATTATCGTTTTTCCTTTGGGACGGGAGGTTTGAATTAAAATTACGGGTAGCCCATCACCTGCTGGTTTAATTTGCTTGACTTTTTGGCACTTTACTGTTTTGTGTAGATATTCCAACATTTCCCAAGAAACTACACCCAAACTGAGAAATGAATCTTCTGGAATTAAGTCATCTCGCAAAGAATGAAGCATGGGCATTAACACCCCAAATTCATCCTCTGTAGCCAAATCTGCCATTGCTTCCAATTCATCTGCTAATTGAGGCATGGTAGCCAGGGAGACATTGACCGATTTCATGGATTCATTACCCTGGGGTACAGGAATACGGTAGCGACGAGTTATTTCGGGAAAGGAATCGCTGTTGAATTGACTGCGTTGATCCCGGAAGAATCTCTGTAATGCTTCCAGTGCTACTGAAACCACTAATGCTTCCTCGTCATATAATACGGAGCGCAATCCTTCTAAGGGATGAATATTGCCAAAGGTAGGTTCAATTGCGGATAAAGGTAAGCTGGCTAAATCTTCTAATTCATCGTCCCCTTCCATTGCTTCAAAGGTTAAAAATAGACAATCTTGTTTGAGGAAAGCTTCTTCCAAATCTTCTTGGGATTCGTCACCTCTTAAAACTGTGGAACGAAATTGCCTCAGGGACTCTTCTGAACGATATAACAAGATGCCATACTCCATGCCTAACATCCCCATGATTGAGACATAGAGGGTACCCACATCCCACTGATTAAGTTCTATGGATATAATTTGCTGTTCTTCTAGGAATTCCCAAGGTGCTGCTTGCCAAATGGCAAAGGCTTTCTCCCTTAAATTTTGAGCATACTGGGGTGGTAAATCGGGAATTTGATTATCGAGGACTTCGGCAAATCCGCGAAATAGTTCGTCAATTAACGGTAATTCTGGAGCATAATCAATATTTATATCTAAATCTTGCAGTACCCCCCGCAGGTAGAATTGAATTTCTCGGTCTTTGACAACTATTTTTTGAGGACGGGCTGGTTTGGCTGGATTGTGGGGATTTTCCATCGCCCGCATTAATGTACGCACAATTGCTTCTGGTCCAGTGTCTTTAGGAACTACATCCATGCCTCGGACAATACCTTGAGAACCATCTACCCAAAGAATACATTCACCTCTAGCCTCGGATTCATGGGAGGTAGAGGGTGATGATGATAATGGACGGCGATCGCCCTCCCATATAGAAGGAATTTGATTTAATTTCTTCAGTCTGCGGCTGGTAGAGCGATTAAAGGTTGTCATAGAGTAATTTAACTAGAAGCAGCAAGGAGGACGGTAATTTATCGAGTCAGGAGGAATTGTAGATTCAAAGTCCGAGGGGTATTTGCTCAAAGCATAAAACAGCAAAAACACCGAATCTTTAAAAACACCGAGTTTCTCAATTTTAGAATAAAAATCTCTGGGTGCTGTGGAACAAGTATTTATAAGTTGACAATTTATAGCTTGACAATAGGGAGTTCGGAGTTCGGAGTTCGGAGTTCAGGAGTAGGGGCGGGGTTTCCCCGCCCAGAGTGAGGGAGTGAGGGAGTGAAGGAGTGAAGGAGTGAGGGAAGGGGGAAGGGGCATTAGAAAAAGGCGTAGTCTACCCTGAGGGCTGAAAAATTTTTCATCAGGTCTGCCTAGAATGTCGCTAGAATAAATACAAAAACTATCGGGTTCTTAATCCCAAATATATTTTGATATTAGGTAATAGTTCGAGACAATACTAGGAGTTCAAACAGCAAATGACACAAGCAACCCAGTCTCAGCAAAAAGGTATTCTGTTGAGCGAAGCCGCATTAAAACAGGTAAAACTATTACGGGATCAGCAAGGCTCAGACCTGTGCTTAAGGGTGGGAGTCCGTCAAGGTGGCTGCTCTGGAATGTCCTACATGATGGATTTTGAGCAAATTAGTCAGATTTCTCCTGAATCTGATGAAGTTTTTGATTACGATGGCTTTAAAATTGTTTGCGATCGCAAGAGCCTTTTATATCTCTACGGTTTGATGCTTGATTACAGTAATGCCATGATTGGTGGTGGTTTCCAGTTTACCAATCCCAATGCTAGTCAAACCTGTGGTTGCGGTAAATCCTTTGGAGTTTGATACTCCTCAAATTAAAGCCGTGAGGATTCTTCACCCACAAATTCGGCAAACACATTGTTTTTGGTAATATTGTCTTTTGTTATTTGTCCTTTGTCATTTGTGGCAAACTACTGACTGAGGACGAATGACTAATGACTTATAACAATGACCCATGACTAATGACTAAAACTGTTGACACCCTTTTTGACAAGGGTTTGGAAAGATATAAAGCTGGAGAACCTGCATCTGAATTGATCCCCGCATTTAAGGAAGTTTGCGATCGCGCTCCTAAAAGTAGTGCCGCTTGGACTTGCTTGGCATGGCTATATTTATTGGATAATAAACCTAATCTGGCTTACAAAGCAGCACAGAAGGCTGTAAAGCTTAATCCCCAAGACCCCCAAGCTCGGGTTAACTTGGCTGTGGCTATGCTAGAAACCAACCACAAGGGTTTGCGACAGCACATAGAACTCGCCCAACAGTTAATATTTGTTAACTCAGAGTGGGAGGAGGAAATTAAAAAAAGTATTGAGGATGGATTCAGCAGAAAACCTGATTGGCAGAGTTTAACAAAAGTCAAGAAATGGATTTTTGAAGAATAATTACTGGCGATCGGTGATGGGTAACTGGTAATCTTAGTTACCCATTCCCAACCTCAAACTTTGGTGCAAATAGAAAAATCAAGAACCGATGAAAGAGAAAATTGTCAATTGGCTCAACCTAGTATTGGTGGCAGATGTATTTCTAGTAATTTTGGGGTTTGCCTGGTTAGCGATCGCATCAATAGGTAAGGCTATGGGAGTACCCCTAGGCTTGGATGTGTGGCATAGCCTCTGGCAACCTCTATTTAACCCAGCCATTGGCATCCTCATGGGTGGTGCGATCCTCAGTGGCATAATTAGCTGGGTTGGGCGCAAATTTTCCAGCGATCGGTAATTTCAGTTATCAGTTATCAATTATCAGTTATCAGCAGGAATTACCCACCGACAACCTAAGCACAGTCATGGTGATCGCTCTATTTATTCAATATTTCTACCAAAGCACTTCGTAAATTATGATACTTGTATTTAAAACCACTATCGAGGGTGCGCTGGGGTAATACCTGTTGACCTTCCAATACTACAATTGCTCCATCTCCTAAAAGGGCTTCAATGGCAAAGCTGGGTACAGGAAGCCAAGAGGGACGATTCATAACCGCACCCATAGTTTGAGAAAGTTCGTTCATCCGCACAGGGTTAGGAGCGGTGGCATTATATACACCTGACATGGTTGAATTAGTTAGAGCTTGGAGAATCAAGTTAACTAAATCATCTCGATGAATCCAAGAAAACCATTGATTGCCGCTACCAATAGGACCACCAGCGAACATTTTGAAGGGGGTAATCATTTTTGCTAGTGCTCCACCACCAGCATCTAAAACAATCCCTAAGCGTAAAATTACCAGTCTCACGCCGGCATCACTCACTTTTCGCGCTTCTGCTTCCCAGGCTTGACAAACCTCTGCCAAAAAATCATTGCTTGAGGGACTATCTTCGGTAAAGCTGGCAGTTTCACTAGTCCCGTAGTAACCAATGGCAGAAGCATTAATTAAGACATTGGGTTTGTGTTCGGCATTGGCTATGGCTGCGACAATATTTTGTGTGGAAAGCTGACGGCTATTGAGAATTTCCTGCTTTTTTTCTGCCGTCCAACGTCCTTCGGCTATGGATTCTCCAGCTAAATTTACCACACCATCACATCCTGATATGGCTTCTTGCCAAGAGCCAAGAGCAGTGGGTGTATAGGCAACTATTTCTATATTGGGAAAAGCTGAGGATGGGAATACTTTACGAGCATAAGATATATTGCGGGTTAAAGCGATCGCTTGATGCCCTTCTTCCTGTAATCTAGCAACTAGGCGGCTACCAACAAATCCTGTTGCTCCTGTAATTGCAATTTTCATAAATATCTCTACCCAAAACCCGATTGATTTTGCGTTCTTTTCAGGAACACCGGCTTTTAGATTACCTTGAATTTGGTTTAATTCTCTAGCTATCAGTTATTTATCAACAAATTTCTGCCATAATTATACCGATTTAATAAATTATCGCAACACATCCCTCGGTAGAGACGTAACATTGCTACGTCTCTACAAGAATCTATTTGTCTCATTCTTTTTTGAAATTGACTTCCATCCGAGAAATCCCTAAGATGTGGGGATATTGATTCAGAAGTCGGGCATATTGTAGCCCTGAGGTCTAATGATTTTATTTTAGTTTATTGTGTGGCGATCGCTATTACGTATTGAATGTGCAAAGACTTGTCAATTCACTGTTTAGTTATTATAGGATGGACAGAGTGTTGCAAGACTTGGTGGGGCTAATATGGCTCGGTATACGTGCTCTTTTACTCTTTCTATCCCTTTTGAACATCTCCAGCCATTATTGATCGAACTGCTGCAAGATTGTGGTTTGGATGTGGTTTACTATACCTCCGATTATATTATGGCTCGTGAGGTTCTTGGTCAAGTTACCTTTTCCAAGTTAGCAATTGCAGAACTTTTAATTGATAAATCCACAGCCACGGAAACGGAAACCAGGATGACTATGGTGGTTAAAAATGAAGAACTGCCACTCCAAGTAGACAACCACTGTCGGCAAATTTTCATGTATATTAAACAAGCGATCGAAAATTGTCGTCACTGGCATTTGATTGAAAGTTTTGCCAGTTAACACTCTACTATTATTTAAGGCAACTCCAAAAAAGAAATTTTATAGCACTACGCGCTAGGGAACTCTTAACAGGGAACAAGGAACAGTGAACAGCAGGTTGTCAAAGGGTTTAAGTATTTAGAGGGCATTTATTCTTTCGGTACACCCCACACCCCATATCCTGTTCTTGGTTACGAGAGGAATTTACTTAAATCAAACTCTTCTTCTTGCTGTTCTGTCCTAAACCTCTGTGAACTGAGCATTAATAAAATTCTCTCTGAATAGTCAATGGCTCCCCGTAATTCTGTTTGTAATATTTCTAACCCCCCATTGGCATACTCTTCAAAAATATGGTTACGCTGAACTTCATTTTCCTCAAGCGTCAGGGATAGTATATCTATATCTTGAGTTTCAGTAATTCCTAGTAATTTAATTACCCAATCATGCCCAATTGCGACAAAAGTTTCTAACCTAATTGGCGATGGTTCCCGCTTTGATATATCTCTGACAGGAACCCGCTTATTATGCTTTGCACCCAAGGCAGCAGCAAAAACTATGACATCAGCAAAAGTTGCAAAAGGACCAGTACACCCATCCCCTGAAGTCAAAGCTTTAACTAATTCAGCTTTATCCCTAGCAACCCTGATTCTTCCAGTTTCAGCCATACAATTTTGGATTTTAGATTTTAGATTTTAGATTTTAGATTGTGGATTGACCCACCCATAGTCCTATTAAAACTCGTTCATGTTAAAATCTGGAGTTTCTAATTATCAGGAAGCAATCCCAAAATCATCTTACAAAACTATCAAAACATAGTGGGAGTGTGAGAACCCCTAGTCTTTAGACAGGGGATGAAACACAACTCAAGGGGATTTATCCCCGTGTTTCAAAAGCGTGATGATACAATGGCGTTAGCGGTAAAGCGCACTCAACTATTACCGGGCAACTCAGCCCCATCATGGATCGTCGAGACAAATATCACCCAAGAAACCAGTAACGGTGAGTCAGCGCGGTGGACGGGTTCCCCGGCATAAAGCGACTGACGTTCGCGGAGCGTCTCCGAAGGAGATACCCGAAGGGTGACGCGACCTGCACGATAGAGCCATTTGAAGGTAGAGTAACTGTTCCAGATAAGAATTCAGACCTGTTTGGGGAGGGGCACTTCCTGAACGTTAAACAAAATGCCTGTGGAGGCGATCTGACGGGGGCGTGAGGCCATAGGTTGAACGTCTAGTTAAAAGCCTAAGAGACAGGAAGAAAAGGTGAAAAAACGTGACTTTAGTCCGTTTTGGAACAACCTTTTTGAATCCCCTTTGTTTCAACAAGGGGAGTATGTCAAAGTTCTTAAGTTAGATGAGGTTTAATTACGAATTACGAATTATGAATTACGAATTATCAATTTGCCTGACTACAGTCAAAGCTGAGTAACTTACCCCAGCAGTACCTTCACCGGGATGGGTAGAATCACCAACTAACCACAACCCATTAATGGGGGTGCGATTGGCAAAACCAAAGGGTCCAAAGGTAGATAGTCTTTGACCGATACCTCCAACTATACCTCGATTCCTGGCTGTAAATCTGGCAAAGGTGAGGGGTGTGGCTGCTTCTTGATGGATAATTGTTTCTGGTGTGAGATGGAAAAATTGGGCGAGACGAGAAATTCCATCTTCTGTATACCGGCGTTTCATTCCTTCATAATCATTCATCTGCCACCAAGGTTCTGTATCTACGAAAGAAGAAGCAATAATTGTTGCTTTGCCTTCGGGAGCGCGTCCATCCCCAGGATGGCTAACGGAGACAAACAGGGAGTTGTTTTCTCCAATGGGTCCATCAGCATCATACATAAATTGTAGGTGTGGTGGACAATCAGAGGGAATGGCACTGGCATCTACACCCAAATACACTACAAATGCGCCGGATGCGGTTGGAAGATTGGAGACTCGCTTTTTATACCCAACCGGAGCTTTATCCCCAAGTAATCTTACTAAGTCTTGAGCCGTTACATTGGCTACTATATGGTCTGCTGTTTCCGTCCAAACTTCTCCAGTTTTTTGGTTGCGAATGACTACCCCTGTGGCTTTACCACCATCAACCCCAATACTTTCTACAGTGTGGCGCATCAATAACTTACCACCATCCCTTTCTAAAGTCGCTGCTAGGCGATCGCTCAACACTTGCATACTACCTTGGAGGTGATACAATCCCTGTGGCTCTTGGGATACCCCCAAGGCTGTAGCAGCATATAGTAAGGCTGTCTCCTCGGCATTAACCTGGGAGTATAATTTTAACTGTAAATCGAGAAAAGTCCGTAGGCGGCGATCGCCTCCCAACCCACACAAGCGTAAGGCATCACCCACGGTAAACAAGGTGTAAGGAATGGTAATAAATGTACTCGGACGTACTGCCTTAGCTAGTTGTAATAAATCCCACATACTACGGGGTGGAAGTACTGGGTCACGCCCTTGAAATTCCCAACTAGCCTGAAATAAATTTGCTAGCAATTTCCAGAAAGGCTCGCTACCAGGGAACTGTTTCTGCCTTTCCTGCCGCCATTTTTGCGGATCGCGCCAAACGTTGATTGGTGCAGATTCTCCAGGCAAATATACCGCACAAGCAGGATCGCAAGGTGTAGCTGGCGGTAAATCTATGTCTAATTCAGTAAAAATACGGTGGTGAATGCCTCCCTTCTCTAAACCTGCTACCTGGGTTGCTCCCACGTCAAAGGTAAAGCCTCGCCGTTTGAAGGTGGATGCACAACCTCCAGGGACAATGGCTGCATCCAACATTAAAACATCGTAACCTCTACGGGCTAATAGTGCCCCAGTTGTAAGTCCCCCAATCCCAGCACCAATAACTATGACACGAGATTTCTCTGCGCCAATACTCTGATTTGGCATTGATATTTATTTTAATTTTCTTAACATTTCTTATTATTTTACAACTTTTAGGAATAAGCGCACCAGGGGAGTAGGGGAGGAGTGATGGAGTGAAGGAGTAGGGGCGGGGTTTCCCCGCCCGGAGTGAAGGAGACAAGGAGACAAGGGGACAAGGGGACAAATTTCTCTTTATTACTTATTACTTATTACTTCATCACCCCATCACCTCATCACCTCATCAGAGTTGAACGACAGCTGCAATTACTTCCTTAGGCTCGGCTCTTTGGGTATAGTCTGTATTCACGTAGGCATAGCGAATTACGCCTTCTTTGTCAATTACGTAAGTTGCTGCAATGGGTAGCTCGTAACTTTCGTCACCATTATGCTTTGGTAAGTCAATGCCTAATTGCTCATAAATTGGACGTAACTCTGAGTCTAGGGTAAACACTAAACCATATTGGCGTGCGACATTCAGTCCCCTATCGCTCAGAACTGCAAATTCCAGTTGATTTTTCTCGGCTGTAGTTAGGGAATTATCTGGAGTTTCTGGAGATACAGCCACTAGGGAAGCATTGTATTGTTCTAATTCAGGTAGCGATCGCTGTAATGCTCTTAACTCCAAGTTACAGTAAGGACACCAACCACCACGGTAAAATGTTAGCACCACTGGACCTTTTGCTAGTAGTTCTTGCAATTGGACAATGTTACCCACAGCATCAGGAAGTTGAAAATCGGGGGCACTATCGCCCACACCCAAGCTGTTTGCAGTAATCCCAGAGTTTTCTAATTCAGCCGTTTTTTGTAGCAATACATCTACTATCTCTGGAGATAAGTTTTGAACTACCTTGGCTTTTTGCTCGGCTAGCTGCTCGGCTAGAGATGGGGAAGAAGTTATATTAGTCATTTTATTTACCTGATGCTGGCATTTTTTTTGACTTATCAGTCAACTATATTTGTAGGTTACAATATTTTTGACTGAGTGGTCAAGTTTTGGGCATAAAAAAATCCTTGATGGTTTCACTCCTAACTAACACAGGGAACAGGGTAAGAGGAAGGAAGTGTTTCTTTCATTTGTTGTTAGCACGAAAATTGCGGTAGTCGGAGGTTTACATCTTGCAAGCCTCGTATTAATACGGATTTAAATTGTCTGCAATAAACATATTTTTTTATCAACAACACGATAAATTAGCATTTCCTAGCCTGCGTAGGCAGGCTTTGTACCCTGCACCGAAGCCGCTACGCGTCTACGTATAGCCGAGGCAGTTGCGGTGGTGAGGTAGTGTGGTCTTGGGGGTTTCCCCCATGAACAACTACCGAAAGGGTTCCCCGGCATAAGCAAACTGCCGTTCACCCTTCCAGGGTATAGGTGCAAGATATCAGTTTCAGGGGCTATTTAAGTACAGATAGTGCCACCTGCAATATGTCATCAATAGATGTACGGGCGAGACTAGCCTTACCTCGGACATTTAAACCCAAGATAGTGTTGTAAAGGAAACGAGCGACTTCCCTGGTGTTAGTTTTCTCAGTTAATTCTCCCGTAATCACCGCTCTTTCCAATGCCCGTTCCAGGGCTTGTTCCACTCGTCTTGCCAACATTCCAGTCACTTCTTCCACCGCAGGATCGTGTGGTGCTAACTCCATCATAGAGTTTGCCACAAAACAGCCTCTATAGTTGGGATTTGCTGCCTTTGTGGCAATATTAGCCAAAAAATTACGAATATTTTCTAGGGGCGAGCCTGGTGCATTCAAGGCTTCTTCAACTTGTCGTATAATGGTTTTACCATAGTGCGTAATAGCTTCAATAAATAGTTCGTGTTTGCTGCCGAAGGCATTGTAAAGGCTCTGGCGTTGAATGCCCATATGTTTTAATAGGTCATTTAGCCCTGTTGCGTTGTAACCTTGAAGCCAGAATAATTCCATTGCTTTTTCTAGGGCTTGTTCTCGGTCAAATTCTAATTTTCTTCCTGCCACGATTGTTTCTCATTCAAGAATTGATTGTTGACAGTTGACGGTTGACGGTTGACGGTGAAGTTTACATGTTTTGTTGCTTGATAACTATGGGATGTTTTTTTATCTGGAAGTCCCTTAAAATATTATCTTATTTTTGACTTAATAGTCCATAATTGCCTGAATTTATGCTCTAGGGGCTATCTTGTAACTGCATTTATGCTGAAAAGCTTAACAATTCTGTCTGCTGGTACAACCTGTAGGTGCCGCCATATTACTTATTATTTATTACTTATTATTTATGGTTAACCAAGGAATTTACGACGAAATATTAAGGAATATTGCATTTACCACCTATCTGGCGGTTAGAAGGGTAAATCAGCCAAATCTACGTGGTACGATGCTTTCGGTAAATGTCTAGATTGGGAGAAGACCTTTGACACTAAGGGTTGCTGTTGTTGGCTCAGGTCCAGCTGGCTCATCAGCCGCTGAAACACTGGCAAAGGCTGGGATTGAAACCTATTTATTTGAGCGCAAGTTAGATAATGCCAAGCCTTGTGGCGGTGCTATTCCCCTGTGTATGGTGGATGAGTTTGATTTGCCTCAAGATATTATCGATCGCCGGGTGCGGAAGATGAAGATGATATCTCCCTCCAACCGCGAGGTGGATATTAATTTAGTCAATGAAGAAGAATATATTGGAATGTGCCGTCGGGAGGTATTAGATGGCTTCCTGCGGAATCGGGCGGCAAAATTAGGGGCAAATTTAATTAATGCCACCGTTCATAAAGTTAATATTCCCACAAATAATACAGATCCTTATACCATCCATTATGTAGACCACACCGAAGGTGGTGCCCAGGGAATTGCCAAAACTCTGAAGGTTGATTTAATTATCGGTGCAGATGGTGCCAACTCCCGTATTGCCAAGGAGATGGATGCAGGGGATTATAATTATGCGATCGCTTTTCAAGAGCGAATTCGTTTGCCTGATGATAAAATGGCATTTTACAACGATCTGGCAGAAATGTATGTCGGTGATGACGTTTCTACAGATTTCTATGCTTGGGTATTCCCTAAATATGACCACGTAGCGGTGGGTACGGGTACAATGCATGTGAATAAAGCCAGTATTAAGCAGTTGCAAGCTGGTATTCGCGCCCGTGCTGCCAGAAAGTTGGAAGGCGGTAAGATAATTAAGGTAGAAGCCCATCCCATTCCTGAGCATCCCCGTCCCCGTCGGGTAGTTGGACGTATCGCTTTGGTGGGTGATGCTGCGGGTTATGTTACCAAGTCTTCGGGAGAGGGCATTTACTTTGCTGCTAAGTCTGGACGTATGTGTGCGGAAACCATTGTGGAAGTTTCCAATGCTGGTAGCCGTATTCCCACGGAAGATGAAATTAAAATTTATATCAAGCGTTGGGATAAGAAATACGGACTTACCTATAAGGTGTTAGATATTCTGCAAACAGTTTTCTATCGTTCTGATGCTACTAGGGAAGCCTTTGTAGAGATGTGCGATGATTTGGATGTGCAACGTCTGACCTTTGACAGCTATTTGTATAAAACCGTTGTACCGGCAAATCCCATTACCCAGTTGAAGATTACTGCTAAAACCATTGGTAGTTTGATTCGCGGTAATGCTCTTGCTCCTTAGTACTGCTTGGCGGAAGTCAAAAGTCAAAAGCGCGAAGCGTTGCGAGCGAAGCGAAGCAATCTAAAAGTCAAAAGCACCGAAGAGGAGGCGCGCAGGATATGGAGTTTTTCTCTTTATCTTGCGTGCCTTAATTGTTATGTTTTAGTCCTCTTACGGAAAATTTGAGGTTTAGCAAGATGTAAACCTATACGACTAATTTCAGAATGTATAATCTACTTCCACTAGAAATAGATGTATCAATTGATGCCCGGACGTTAATTTAATTGGCATTGCATAATTTAGAATAGTTTAACTAGACTTTTTTAACAACATCCAATATTTCTTGGATTGTAAAATGAAGATAATAGAAAATAGGTGTTCCATTAATATCTATAGTGCCATATTTTCTATACGGATGACCTGTCTTATTCTCATACCGTGGACGTGCTTCACTTTGAAGTCTATTAAATTTTGGACTAATCCATCCAACTTTAATGGGGGTGCATTCTTCATCAAAAGTAATACCCCACTTCATTGTATGCTTCAGTTTACCATCAGCATCCCTCTCTCCTAAGTCGTAAAATAGATTATTGTAGAAATATTTAGTTTGTTTAATGTTCCTTTTTGCCCATATGTTGCAGCAGGAGGACGACTATTATTATCCCAGTCAACAAATTCCCAATCCCAACGCCGCTTAAAGGCACTGTCCATAAAGTAAATAGAGTTATCTGAGGTGTTCATGGTTCCGATAATAGAAAGATTAGGAGGAATTTTTATAGACCTATCTTTAAGAATAATTTGCAAGCCATCAACTTTCTTTTGAAAAGAAGTCAAGTAGTCTTTAACCCAATCTCCATCACGAAACCTATATTCAAATTGATTATCAGCTAAAGGTTTTTCCTTGACACCAATTAATCTTAGAATTGTTAGCAACTCAATTTCTGTAATATTAATTGGGTAGGAAGACCATCCATCATCCTCTCTATCCAAAAGTTGAAAAACTGTTCCGAAAATTGCAGAGGAATTCCCTCGGTTAATCTCATCTATAATCAAAGCGACGTTAGCAGCATTATTACACGCTAGTTTCCAGTTTTGATCAATTCTAAGCCGCTTTTCTGCATCGGACAAATTTTTAAATTCTTTATCTTTATTAGGATCTCTATATTTTTCAATAATATTGTTATAAGCATATGTCAATGCTCTTAAAAAATGGCCTTCATAAAAATGGTAACGTACACTGTTGCCTTTTGTGATTGGCACCAGTTTTACCATAAAATCCCCATATGTATATTCGGGATGAAAAACTGTGCTGATAATATTTTTTAAATCAGTTATTTTTAACTGTTATTTAATTATTTCCTGACTAACTTTGAAGCTTTTCCCTGTTCCAGGGCTTCCGAAAATAATTTTCTGAATAGGACTGGGATGGTTATTATGATTATTTATGGTAGATGGCATATTGAACTTTAAATTCGACGTTAATGGAATTAACAAGTAAAAGATAACCAAATGGGTTGTAGCAACCTTTTTGTCCCTCGTGACTGTAAGCCATAGCAACAAAGTTTGCAGTGACTATAGGATAAAGAGCCTGATTAACCAGATTTGGTTTTGAGCCCTCTTTTTAGGAAGTTAGGATTCTAGATTTTTATCTGGCGAAAATGATTAAAGAGGGTTAGTTATATATTTCCCTGAAATCTCAACTCACTAACATTACTTAACTGCCTATGCGATGACTTGGGCAAAATAGGGAAAAAGGGTGAGGTGTACTCTGTTGAGTTGAAAATCACTATAATCTTGCTAATCTTGCTACTCACAAATTTAATTTACACGAAGAGTTAGATAGACTGCGTATTTAGACAGAATGTTACAAGGGGCGCAATATCTTTATCATATCCACAATCCAATATCAGATTCGGGCGATTCAGTTATGCCAAACACCTCTTCTTTTCACAGGTATCGCCTACACCAATCCAAAATCTCACATCCAAAATCTCAAATTCTCAAGTTTTTGAGATATTCTGGAATAAACCATCCAAAAAGTGCAGTGAATCATGGTTGTGAAGTTGCGACGACCAATCTTAGTAGGAGGATTGGCATTATCATTTTCTTTGTGGATATTACAAAGTTGGCACGATTCCATAGTGCAGATGGGGGAATTTAGTCTCCTGAGTCTTTTGGTAGTTAGCGGTGGTTTGTGGTTCTGGAAGCGCAAGCACCCCCAACATGATGATGTTACAGATAGTTTACCAGGCGATCGCCAAACTGTAGAAAATGCGATCGCGAAAACGGAAGTTGTCATCCATTGTTTGTCACAGTCAGCAGAGAATCATGTAGATGAATCCTACCTCTCATCTCTGAAGGAACAGGTTCCCCAGTTATATAGTGAGTTAGATAGACAAACCATTAACTTAGCTGTCACTGGTGGAAAGTCGGTGGGGAAAACTTCCTTAATTCAGGTTTTAGAGTCCCAATGGCGGCAAGAGAATGGTAAACAGGTAATATTGCAAGAGACATCACCTTTGTTTGTAGAAGGGTCAGCAACATCGGATACAGCCATATTAACCAATGCTAATGGTGCTGATTATGTCCTCTTTCTGACAAATGGGGATTTAACTGATACGGAATTTCAAACCCTACAGCAACTAAAAGCCGCAGCACAAAGACTGATGTTGGTTTTTAGCAAACAAGACCAATATTTGCCAGAGGAACGCGCCAGCATATTACAATCCTTACAACAAAGGATGTGTTGTGCAGTGGTTGCAGTCGCACCATCTCCCCAACCAATAAAAGTCCGCAAGCACAATGATGATGGTTCGGTGCAAGAGTGGATGGAACAACCAGCACCAGATATGCAGCAATTAACCCAACAATTAGGGGAAATGATTGCCCAGCGAGGACAACAGTTGGTATGGTCAACTGTGATGAGAAAAGCAGTATTGTTGCAAACTGAAGCGAAAGATTGCTTGAATGGAATTAGACGCGATCGCTCCCAGCCTATCATAGAACAGTATCAGTGGATAGCTGCCGCAGCTGCCTTTGCTAACCCCATACCCGCACTGGATATTGTGGCAACCGCAGCAATTAGTGGTCAAATGGTGGTGGATTTGGGTGGTATTTATCAACAGAAATTCTCCTTGGAACAAGCAAAAACCGTAGCTGGGGAAATGGGAGGTTTGATGTTGAAGCTGGGTTTAGTAGAACTTTCTACTAAGGCAATTACCACCGTACTTAAAACTAATGCCATTACCTTCGTTGCAGGTGGTTTAGTGGAAGGATTAAGTGCAGCATACCTCACCCGATTAGCAGGTTTAAGTTTGGTGGAATATTTCCAACAGCAAGACATAGCTGTAGATGCTGGTGCAGGGTTAAATATTGATAAGTTGCGCCAAACTTTGCAAAATGTCTTTGAGCAAAACCAGCAGATTGCATTGATGCAAGGCTTTGTTAAACAAGGAGTGAAGCGTTTATTACCAGAAACTTCTGGAGGCGAACTCATAACACTTGGTTAAAACTAACAACTTGTACCAAGGAGGCTCCGCCTCCTTTCCCCTCGTTACCAGGCTAAGCCTGGTAACTAGAATATAGAGCCTCTGGCTCTTGCCCTTGAATGGTGCAAGTTATTAGTTAAAATGCACTGCACGCCTTACAAGCGTCTGATTTATCAGACTTGGTCTTTGAGCCTAGGAATAAATTCCTAGGCGGACATTTGGGCTAGTATAGCATTACACAATTAGGGCGCGGACATTTTCACAAATTCGGGTGAAGTGGGCACGGCATCAGTCAGCTTATAACCTATGAAAGAATATTGTGGGTGCCGTGCCCCTACAGGATAATTGATTTTTTGGTATTTCCCTTGAACGGAAAACTTCAGTTCTCAAGATGGATGAGGTTTAAAATATGTCCTAACCTAAAACCGTAGGGCTATATATCTTTACCTATCAACTTGCTGCAATATCTGAATTTAGCCCATCTTTAAACAAAAAAGTTCAAAATACATAAATTTAGGCTATACAAAGCATATTAAAATTTAATAAAATTTGGTAATTAATTACCGCTATTAAAGAGAATAATGGCAGCGGACTATCCGGATATTGATATTGCCCCATTTATCGATCATGCCCTACTAAACCCAACAGCCACACCAGAGCAAGTCGAACAATGGTGTGCAGAAGCAGACAGATTTCACTTTGCCGCAGTTTGCGTCTACCCTATTTATGTCAAGCAAGCAGCAGAACTGCTCCACGGCAGGGAACCTCAAGTTTGTACAGTAATTGGCTTTCCTACTGGAGCAACAACTCCCAACGTCAAGCTTTACGAAGCACAGGAAGCAGTGGAAAATGGTGCCCAGGAGTTAGATGTAGTGATTAACTTGGGCTGGTTAAAAACAGGGAAAACCAGTGAGGTGCATCGAGAAATAGCAGAAATTTGCCAGGAAACGGGGAAAACGGTAAAGGTGATTTTGGAAACTAATTTACTGACAAATGCCGAAAAAAAACTGGCAGCAGAAATTAGTATGGACGCAGGAGCAGCATTGATCAAAACTAGTACGGGTTGGCATGGTGGCGCTACCGTTGCTGATGTCACACTGCTCAAAAATGTGGTAAAAGACACCATAGGTATTAAAGCTTCCGGAGGTATTCGCACTATCGGGCAAGCCTTTGACCTAATTATGGCTGGTGCCACTAGATTGGGTACATCTCGCAGTGTAGATTTGATCCGCCAACGCGATACTCTGGAAAAGGGAGAGTAGTCAACCGCTGAGTGTCAGTCAAAAGTCAATCCAAAATCCAAAATCCAAAATCCAAAATTGAATGACGAACAAATGATAAACAGGGATGGATGAGCAATCACAAATAACCTATGGGTAAAACTTATAAGGTAACTGGAATTAATCTCAAGACTCAGGTATTTGGTGAATCAGATCGGATTGTGACAATTTTGACCCAAGAATTAGGTCTGATTCGCGTCATCGCTCCTGGAGCGCGTAAGCATCTTTCCAGCCTCGGAGGTAGAAGTGGGATGTTTGTGGTGAATGAATTACTAATTTCTAAAGGGCGATCGCTTGATAGAATTACTCAAGCACAAACTATAAAATCTTACCCAGGTTTGGCGCAGGATTTAGGTAAATTAGCAGCCAGCCAGTATTTAGCTGAGATAGCTCTGTTACAGGCATTAAGCGAACAACCCCAAGTAGAGCTGTATGAGCTACTCAACGTGCATCTTCACCGCTTGCAAGGTTTATCGAAGGATGAATCTCCCATAATTCCAGCTTATTTAGCCCACGGTATATTTCAACTCCTCGCCTTTGCCGGATTCACCCCCCAAATCCAAGCTTGTTGTCTCACCCACCGTCCATTAATACCAGAATTTAATAACCCCCACTGGCGGGTAGGATTTAGTATCAATTCTGGGGGTACTATTTGTCTACAAGCATGGGAAAATTTAAAAGCACAAGCCTCAAAACAAATGGCAAAGGTGGCAATGGAAACTGGAGGAAATTATGCCGCTACATCTGCAAATAAGCCTACTTCCCTGGACTACGAAACTATCCTCCATCTCCCAGAGATACCCAAACTCTCCCATCATCTTAATGCCCAACAACTTGCCACATTTCAGCAGTTGTTACAACCAGAGATAATACTAGAAAATATAACTAAAAATGATAGCTGGCTATTTGTAGAAAAAGTCTTGCGTCAATATGTTCAACATCATTTTGGCCGTCCCATTCGCTCTGCTGCCTTGATAGATTCTTATTTCGCTCCTAAATTATGATGCAACCCCCCGAACTAAATACCAATATCCTACCGCGTAAGCCCAGCACACAGCCAAAGACAAATTATCTCCATTCATTTCCTAGCAGCACATCTGACGGCATCCAGAACCCAGAAACACCCGCCCCAGATGTTTCTCTTAACAGTGCCGAAACTACATCCGAAATTCCAGAAGTTAAACATATTTCTAGCCAGTCAGAACAGCAAATCAAAGAAATATCCCCTGACAGTGAAATAGATAGGAATGGTGACATACCTGGGGATAGTAAACCCGACTCTGGGGCCCAGACAAAACCAGATATGGATGCTGGCGATGGTAATGGAAAAACCCCCTCTGGTGGTTCACCGGAAAAGGGATTTTTGCCAGTGCTGAGAAACCCTAATTTTTTATCACTGTGGGGAGGACAAGTTTTTTGTCAGCTGGCAGATAAAGTGTATTTGGTGTTGATGATTGCCTTGATTGACAATCAATTTCAATCCGGGGGACAAACCATTAGTGGTTGGGTATCCGCACTGATGATTGCCTTTACCATTCCCGCCGTCCTCTTTGGTTCCTTGGCTGGGGTATTTGTGGATAGGTGGTCGAAAAAAACCGTGCTGGTAGCCACAAACATCTGGCGAGGAATTTTGGTTTTAGCAATTCCTTCATTGTTGTGGTTTACCCATGATTGGCAACCTGTGGGATTATTACCAGTGGGTTTTATGATGATTTTGGTGGTGACTTTTTTAGTTTCTACCTTGACTCAGTTTTTTGCCCCCGCAGAACAGGCGACAATTCCTTTAATTGTAGAAGAAAATCACCTACTATCGGCAAACTCACTTTATACCACCACCATGATGGCATCCGTAATAGTTGGTTTTGCCATTGGAGAACCTGTATTAGCCGCCGCCGATAGCCTGTGGTCAAGAATAGGCGGGAGTCCGGGGCTAGGCAAAGAAATTATTGTCGGTGGTAGTTATGCGATCGCTGGATTAATTTTACTACTCTTGAATACCCAGGAAAAAGTAAAAAATAGAACCAAAGAAGAACCCCATATTTTTGCCGATCTCCGGGATGGTTTGCGCTATCTCAAAGCTAATTTTAAGGTACGTAATGCCCTCATTCAACTGACAATTCTGTTTTCCGTATTCGCAGCCTTAACCGTGTTGGCGGTACGCATAGCAGAAGTAATTCCTAGTTTAAGAGCAGAACAATTTGGCTTTTTGTTAGCATCAGGTGGCATTGGCATTGCCCTGGGAGCAGCAATTCTCGGTCAATTTGGTCAGCGTTTTTCCCATACTCGCTTAAACTTATTTGGTTGTGTTGCCATGACTGCATCCCTAGTGGGACTATCATTATTAAGCAAACAACTCTGGATAATTCTGATGTTAGTAGCCTTGTTGGGAGTAGGGGGAGCATTAGTAGGAATCCCCATGCAAACCGCCATCCAAATGGAAACCCCTTCAGAAATGCGGGGTAAAGTTTTTGGATTGCAAAACAATGTAATTAATATTGCCCTTTCCTTACCCCTAGCATTAGTGGGAATAGCTGAAACCCTAATTGGATTAAAAGCAGTCTTTTTAGCATTAGCCTTTATGGTGTTATCAGGAGGTCTATTTACTTGGTACAACTCCCGCAGTTAATTATCAACTAAAAATACCTATTGTTCAGGGTTTAAATATTATTATCCCAGGAAAATTTGTACAAATTTATGCTACTATTAATCTACGAATAAAATTTTATCTCTCTACTAGTACACTTCGGTGGAAATAAACCAACCATTTATAAAACGTCAAAGCCAGAGGACACACTAATTTTGACTTTTGACTCCTTCGGAGTTCGCCATTTGCTTTATGCCGGGGAACCCGTCCACCGCAATGGCTCACTTTTGAATTTTGAATTTTGAATTCCGCACAGAGGTACTAGGGAGCATAAATTTAATTGAATACTTCACCATAATATATTACTTAATTTGGATGCGGTACATATAAAAAACTAGGATATCTCATCAATAAACAAACCAAAATCAATCTCATCAACCATTGTGTAAAAACATCATATATATATTTATTAAGTGGGTTATGGCAGCTTTTATTGATGAGTAAATAATCAGTATGTGCAATTATAGACTACGCAATTAGGGCGCGGACATTGTTAAATGCACCAAACCTATGAACAGTAAACTTATTACTTATTACTTATTACTTGCGCGTAGCGCTATATATCCAAACCATAGCAATCAGACATACCATCCCCTCCGAACTTAGCCCACTTTCCCAGTAAACAACCTCTCAGAATGCATATAGCCTGGATTGGAAAAAAGTCACCTTTTTGCGGTAACGTCACCTACAGTCGAGAAATTACTAATTCCCTGCTCGATAGAGGACATCAAGTTAGCTTTCTTCACTTCGCCCAAGAAGAATCTCAAGTAGATAACTGGCCCAACTGTCCGGAAGTGTCCCTACCATTTATATACAAATCCCAAGTATACACTATTCCCAGCTTAAAAGCGACTAAGGTATTAACCCAGTCCTTATGTAATCTCAAGCCAGATATAGTTCATGCATCTTTAACCCTATCTCCCTTGGACTTTCGACTGCCAGAGATTTGTGAAGAACTGAATATTCCCCTAATTGCTACTTTCCATCCACCATTTGCAGTCAAAGGGGTAAAACTAGTATCTGGAACCCAGTTTTTAGCTTACCAACTTTATGCACCCTTTTTAGGTCATTACGATCGCGTCATCGTATTTTCCCAAATTCAACGAGAACTACTAGCACGTTTGGGGGTACCAGAACCTCAAATTGCCGTCATCCCCAATGGTGTGGATGCAATTAAATATTCCCCTGGTATTTCCAGTGTGAAAGCAAAATTTCAGGCAGAACGCTTGTTTGTTTACCAAGGAAGGATTGCGCCGGAAAAAAATGTCGAGTCTTTGCTACGTGCCTGGAAACAGGCGGGAATGTCTGAAGGTAGTAAATTACTGATAGTTGGTAATGGTCCTCTCAAGCCTTCTTTGGAACCTTTTTATGGTCCGGAACATGGAGTAATTTGGTTAGGATTTATTGCTGACGAGAATCGACGCATCGAAATATTACGGGGAGCAGATGTATTTATTTTACCTTCATTAGTTGAAGGATTATCCCTATCTCTATTAGAAGCAATGGCTTGTGGGATAGCTTGTTTAGCCACGGATGTGGGGGCAGATGGGGAAGTATTAGAGAGTGGCGCAGGGGTAGTTTTAGATACAAGAGGTACGCGATCGCAACTGAGAACCCTTTTACCTTTATTTCAAGATCATCCAGAAATTACTACCTTATTGGGGCAAAAAGCCAGACAAAGGGTAATTGAACGCTATACCCTCAGCAATAATATTACTCAGTTGGAACTGCTTTATGAAGAGGTTTTAGGTAAGCAGCAAGTCCAGTTAACTAGTAATAAGTAATAAGTAATAAGTAATAAGTAATAAGTAATAAAGAATTAAATCCCTTCGCTATGAATGCAACAAACAAGTCAAATTCTCTTCCCTTCTTCCCTCTAACTTGAAAATAGGGAACTCTTAACAGGTAAGAGGTATTTTCATGATTGGTTGTGTACAAATGTTCATGAGGGGCTAACTTGAAAATAGTTGTTAGTTGTTAGTTGTTAGTTGTTAGTTGACAGCTTAGGTGTGGGAGCCGCACTGAAGATATTTTCATGATTGGTTGTGTACAAACGTTCGTGGGGGACTAGCTTGAAAATGGTTAATCAGCGCGAAGTAGGGGCGCATTGCGTGCGCCCTTGAAGAGTTAGTCACAAAGCATTTTCATAGGCAGGTTGTGGACAAAATATTGTCCATGAGGGGCTAACTTGAAAATAGGGAGTTCGGAGTTCGGAGTTCGGAGTTCAGGAGTAGGGGCGGGGTTTCCCCGCCCAGAGTGAGGGAATTATTTTCATGATTGGTTGTGTACAAACGTTCATGTAGACGCGCGAAGCGCGGCTTCTCGCAGAGTGGGGCTAGCTTGAAAATGGTTAATCAGCGCGAAGTTTGTAGGGGCGCATTGCGTGCGCCCTTGAAGAGTTAGTCACTCCAAGCGCAAAGGCGCAGAGAATAAGAGTTTTAATTATTCCATTTTTCAATTTCATACTTCAATTCAGCAACGCCTTCGAGTCAATGAGATTGCTTCCTTACGTCGCAATGACTGGGTACTATCTTTGAATGCAACTTAGTATCATATCAAACAGTTGAAAACGCAAAATATTATTTTTTCAAAGTTATTTTCAAAAATATTATCAAGTAAACAAAATTATCATAAAAAAAATAAATATTACACAGTTATGGCAGTGAATTCACTAGGTTGTAATCTGGTGCATGAACAGTAATTTGATGATGATTAGCTCTTGCCAGACAAGGCTTTCAGGCGATGGCGATCGCTCAAAATTACCCATAGCAAAATTTGGCGATCGCGAAACAAATATTACCGAAAGGTAATATTTCCTAGAGATTTTGTCATCAATGTCATCAATGCCAAGGAGCAATGGAATGACTCTTACTAGAAGCCAAGCACGAATTAAGCTCAAATTTAGCAGCACTGATAATCGGGGAAAACTCATAGAAGCACTTCAAAAAGCTGCCCTTCTAGAGTTTTCTACCATTCCCCCTTACCTGACAGCTCTGTATTCAATTCAAGATAAAACTTCTCAAGCTTTTCAGACCCTCAGGAGCGTCATATTGGAAGAAATGCTCCACCTGAACTTGGCGAGCAATTTAATGAATTCGATTGGGGGTTCTCCCCAATTTATTGGCTTAGTTCCTGACTATCCCACCTATATCTTTAATATAAATCCCCCAAGTGGTCCATATGTGCAACTAATGGCTGCATCTCCAGAAGTGTTGCAGGATATTTTTATGGCAATTGAACAGCCTGCACCCTCTGATGCACCTCCACAGTTGGAAGATCCGATGACAATTGGGCAATTCTATAAAGCCATTGAACTGTTGTTTGAGCAGTGTGTAGCAGAAGATCCGAATATTTTCGATAATGATACTGGATTGCAGCGAACGGACTTATATTTTGGCAGTGGTGGGGGAAAAGCTATCTATGTCAATAGCCTAGAGACTGCGAAACAGGCAATTAATGAAATCATGCAACAGGGAGAAGGCGCCCTACCACCAGATCAGAGGTTATATCAAAAACAACAATGGGGAGCCTATAACTACTACGGAAAGCGTAGTGATGATACCTATGGCCCGATTCTGGGAACTCCCTTTGACTTATCTCACTACTTTAAATTCAAAGACTTAGCAGATGGGACTATTCCCATTGGCGATACCTATCCCATGCTGCCAAATCCCTCTCCAGACAAGTTTACCAGTCCTTGGACGAGAGAACTGGCAGATCTGTTCGACGGCTGTTACGGACTCTTAGTTAAAACCTTACAAGCACTCTTTGGTACCCAAACAGAACCAGACCCCTACTTTACAGTGATTGTGCCTCTGATGCAGAGCGTCTTTCCTGTATTAGCCACCCAGTTAATGCAACTTCCCGTATTAGCAGATAGCGATCCAAATGTTGGTCCCAATGCAGGACCTTGTTTTCAATATGTGGATACTTCTTTGGAACAGTTAGTTACCCAAGCTCAACAATTGAACAACGATTTACAAGCTGCGGCTACCGCAGATCCTACGTTACAATCCCTCGCCGCGAATGTGAACACAGTTTATCAAACCCTGGAAGACATCAGCGGACAAACAGCAGACCGCAACCTGAGGACGCTTTTATAACCCCTTGAGTACAGGAAAAATACAGTTGACACAATCAAAATCAGGTAGATTTCATGACAGAGACTTACACTTTTAAAATTTATCCTTCCATAGGCATTTCCCGTGTTGGTAATAGTACTGAGTATTATTTAGCTCCAGAAGAGGCTGGGGGACTTCCCATTAAGTTGGATCAGACCGAGTTTCAACCTACTGATTTCCGAGCTGGTGATCAAAAGCTACGTCGCCAAGGAGCCAGGTTTCGTATTTATTACGACAACTCGGGTAACCAGCAAGAAGTTACCCTAGGAGCGAGTATTGGCGGCAGTCAGGTCACAGCAATTCAATGGACTGTTCGTTTAGCCAATAAAAAAGCTAGCTGGTATCAGTTTCAAACTTGCAATGGGGAAGAGGGCTATGCTTCTAACCATCCTTTACGCAACAGTAGTATTACTGATCCTACCGAAAGATATCAGCTGATTATTGATCCGGGTAGCAGAACTGTAACAGCTACCACAGAGAATCCCGTGCAATCTGCATCTTTTGACCGAACTCCTGTAAATGGATATACTCCTACATTCCCCCCTGCGAGCTTAACACCTCCTGGCAATGATATCGACACCCTAGGGGAAATATATACAGATGAACAGGGGCGGTTGATTGTAGTTGGGGGATTTGGTCATTCTGGTTCCAAAGAGTCTAATCCTGTAATTACTGAGTATGCCAATAACGATAACTGGTGGGATGACATCTCCGATGGTTCAGTTACAGCACAAGTGACTTTGGGGGGTACACCTGAGGAAGCAGAGCCTGCTTGGGTGATAGTAGCACCTCCAGCTTATGCCCCGCAGGTTCTCAATCTGGTCTCCCTTTACGACACCATATTTGATGTGGCGGTGCGGCAAATGGGATACCGTCCAGATATCTATGAAAATAGTTTTTGGAACCAGAATTATCAACCAGACTTCCAGCAGGAAATTCAACCAATCTTGGAGCGTGGTTCTGCATTTCCTTGGGTTACTGCCATACCTCCGAAAGCTCACACCTTTAACTTTGACCTTTTGGGCAATACCGACCCTGAATACAATGGTCTGCGGCAATACGTTTTTACCCAAATCCGACCACCAAATCAGCAAAATGACTTAAAATCTTCCACAACAGGCTATCCCATGATGCCCTATTTAGCGGGGGATGATGCCACGGGTAGTAGCCAGAAATCAGCTCAATTTCTGACTTTGACCCAGACTCAATATTTTCTGTTACAGCAGTGGGCAAATGGTAACTTTACCAACGGTGCTTCTGCTGAACCGGAACAACCTGGAGACCAACTAACCCGTGCTACTTTAGAAAACTGTGTAGGTGGTGCTTTTTCTCCGGGGATTGAAATCACTTGGATTTGCCGCAATCCCGAGATATATACCGAACCATTCCGCGTCAAGCATAAACCCTTAGAGCCAAATGCTCAACTCAGTTTAGAAATGAACTTGGAAGAAGGTCTAGAACCAGGGGATCTCTCCAAATACATGGCTTTACCTTGGCAAGCAGACTTTAATGAATGTTCCAGCCAACCCCTCCAAGGTCGTTATGTTTGGTGGTGGCCAGCCCAACGACCGGAATTTGTCTATTTGCCACCCCCACAACCAGAAATGTTAAGGGCAGCAGTTCCTGATGAAAGGATTAAAGACGAACAAGTTCCTTGGATTGGCATTGATTACGATCAGACAGCTCCCAATTACATTATGTTTCCTGATGATGTAGATATGGTTGAGAAGTGGGATAAACTGGGATTCATTATTGATATCTCAGAATTTGACGAATATAAGCCAGCTTTAGCCCAAAAGGGTTGGGAAGGATCTTATTACGCTGAAGTAGACAGAACCTTGCCCCGCGATGAATAACAACCTACCACCGGAAATTGATGTAGTAATTATCGGTGGTGGTCCTGCAGGGGTGGCAACAGCACTTGCTCTGAAAAATCAAGGAGAAAAGCGCGTTGCCATCCTAGAAAAAACCCGCCAGGATAACTTCCGAATTGGTGAAACTCTTCCCCCCAGTGTTCCGCCTGTTTTAGAGCAATTGGGGGTGTATGATGTTTTGACCGAAGATGAACATCTTCGCTCTTGGGGAAATTGCTCTGCCTGGGGTGGGAGTCAATTGGGCTTCCAAGACTTCTTTTTCTATCCAGGGGGACAAGGTTGGCATCTGAATCGCTCACAGTTTGATGCTTCCCTGACTAGGGCAGCCCAGAAACGGGGTGTCATGGTAATGTGGGAGACAACTGCCTTGGGAGGCAATCAACTTGCTGATGGTCAATGGAGGCTTAAACTGAGAGCTAAAGATGGTTCTCAGTTCCATCTTAAAACCTCCTTTGTAGTTGATGCTACTGGTAATCGCAGTTTATTTGCTACCTGGCAAGGGGCAAATAAAGTCCGTATGGACAGTCTCATTGCTGTGGCTTCCGTATTTACTTGGGACAAGAATGCTCCTGAGGATTACTATACCTTAGTAGAGACCACAGAATTGGGGTGGTGGTATGCTGCTCGACTACCTCATGGGCAAGCGATCGCTACTTTTATGAGTGATAGCAATTTGCTGCAAAAATATGGGTTATTGCAAGCCAAAAACTGGACTACCTATTTGCAACAAACCCAGCATATTCAGAAGTTAACCCATGATGCTACTAAGCAATCCAGGCTGTTGATTCAACCCGCCACCTCCCAATATTTAGACCAAATGACAGGTGATGGCTGGCTAGCTGTGGGGGATGCAGCCTGTACCTTAGATCCACTTGCTTCTGCGGGTATTTACAAGGCTTTACAATCTGGCATAAAAGCAGGTGAAGCGATCGCTCTTTATTTTGCCGGTAATGGCAATGCTCTGACTACATACGAGTTGGAAACTCGGCATCAGTTTGAAGTTTATTTGCAAGACCGGATCAAATACTATGACCAAGAAAAACGCTGGAATAAATCGCCTTTTTGGCGATTAAGAAGAGGCAGGGTAAGCTTATCCCCTGCACAACCCATCTTTTTCCCAGAATTTCCTCAAATCCCCAGTGCTTTAAGACGACTGAACATGTACTTACCTCCCAAGGATTTACAACTGCTATGCCAATTGTGTAATCCCTCAAAAAACGCTAGTCATGTAGTTGCTCAATTTCTTGCCCAAAGCGATCGGCAAATATCTGCCTACCGAGTTATTGAAGCACTTCAGGGTCTTTTAGAACAGAAAATTTTGACCACATAAGTTCTGAGGGCTAGGTAAAAGATCCCCGACTTCTTGGAGAAGTCGGGGATCGTTCACACCCGCGACTCGTCAAAATTAATGGGATAGATTAATAGTGTTTCACCACATTAGTTATGAGGGGTAGAGGAAGGAACCGCAGAGGCGCAGAGAACACAGAGGGAGAGAAGGAGAGGAGAAGTCTAGAATTTGGTTTACCCTGCAAAATTAATGTGGTCGAGTAATAGTGGTTCATCGCATTAGTTATGAGGGGTAGAGGAAGAAACCACAAAGGCGCAAAGTACGCAAAGTCAGAGGGAGAGAAGATAAATAGAGATATTCATTTAGATCGCAAAATTAATGTGGTGAAGTAATAGATGGGTAGATGGGTAGAGGCACGGCATCAGAGTGATAATTTTATACACCAAAAGATTGTGGATGCCGTGCCCTGACGAATCATGTATGTGTCGCAAACATTATTTGATATCAAATCCGGTTACACCGGAATGATAAAAAAACCACAGAGGCGCAGAGAACGCAGAGTCAGAGGAAGAGAGAGGAAATTTAAATAATTCCGATACAAACGGAAACGATATGAATTGGTATAAACACGAGAGATAACAGATCCCCGACTTCTCCAAGAAGTCGGGGATCGCTCGCACCCGCGACTCGTCAAAATTAATGGGACAAAGCACTAGATTGATTAACAATAATTTCACCTAATTGATTGATTTTGAACTGCTTATGAGGAAACGCTTTTCTATTCAAATAGCGCAATAATCCCACAGTCCGAAAACGTTGGTCAATATAAGGTATACCTCTGCGAGTCATCCGCATCGGTATAATTTTACCGCCAATTAAATCACCCCACTGATTGAGTTTAACCTCTAAAATCATGGAATAACTAGCTTGTGCCTTGGTGGATAAGGTGCGGTATCCTAAAAAATTTCCCAAAGAATAGGCAATAAGTTTATCCTGATAAATCTCCATTGCTCTTGGTACATGGGGACCATGTCCCAGTACTAAATCTGCTCCCGCATCAATCATAGTTCTGGCAAACTTAATACTATTACCCCGATTTTCCCCATAAAAATATTCAGTTTTATTTTGCACATACAGTGCTTTTCTTCCTTCCGCTCCTGCATGCATAGATACCACCACAATATTTGCCCTACTTTTTGCTTCCTTTACCAATGCTGCGGCAGTTTGTAAATCATGGATGGAATTGTACCTGGTATAAGGAGCAAAACCAATCATGGCAATGGTTATATTTTTCTTCTCTAAAAAAAGAATTTGATTTTTATGACCAACTGTTTGAATGCCAACCTTGTCAAGATTACCCATTGTATCCCGAAATCCGACCTTGCCAAAGTCGAAAGCATGATTGTTAGCTATATTGAATACATCAAAACCCACATCAGCGAATAACTTGGCATATCTTGGTGGGGAGCGAAACGCAAATGCTCGACCGGTACTGATATTTTTACGGGTGTAGGGATGGTTAGTCAGGGTGCTTTCAAAGTTACCAAATAATAAATCTGCTCTTTGTAAATATGCTCTCACTGACCGAGGTATTAATCGATTTTTATTACGGGGAAGCCTGTAATTAGGAAAATTAGTTCCTGGAACAATATCTCCAACTGCTTGGATAGTGATGTTTGATTCAAAAGGAGGTAAATTATGGAAATCTGGTAATAGTTTAGGTCCTTTGGCAAGTTTGCTAGGGGTAGGGGCTGCATTTGATGACTCTATTTGACCAAAACGGAGAAACACCCCTATGCCGATACCCATACAAAAACAACTGAGCAAACTGAAAGATAGCAGTTGTCCTAATCGTCTATCGAACATGGATGCACTCCTCACACTCTGAATTTAGTGTATACCAGAAAACAACCCTATTTTGATCAATTTTATCAGCGAACAATCCTTCTAGGGCGCAAGCCGCAGTGCCCCTACTCCTCACTCCTTCACTCCCTCACTCCCTCACTCCCTCACTCCCTCACTGCTGTTCCTAAAGAATCACTACTATTCAACAACTTGGCAGTAGCATTGGCAATAATTTGCGCCGAGCCTGTAAAAAATTGCCGCTGAATATTAGTAGGTGTATCGCTTGGCTGATGGTAATGGGGTGTACGCAAATTGCCAGTATCTGTAATTAATACTGCTCCCACTCCCTGGAACCAGAATGGAGCATGATCACTGCGTAAAGTATCTGGTATGAGCAGGCCTTTAAGGGGTACTGGCAAGGCAAATATTGGTGGTGGGGATGTTTTGGTATTTGAGCTTTTTAGACGTTCTGCAAGGGGCTTTCCTAGAGGTCTTTTGGGTTGTGAGTTTTCAAATGCATAAAGCAAGGGCAAATGTTCCGTATCCCCAACTATGGTGAGAAAATCTCCTTTATCGCTAGGTGGAGTTACAGGTAAACCCTGGGGATATTTTTGGCATCCAGGGGTATAACAGGCATAACCAAGCATATCCATGACTATTACACCTTGGAGATTATTTAAATTTGCTTCTTTAGCGACAAAAGCCTTACTACCCCATAGTCCCGATTCTTCTTTGTCAAAAAAAGCCAATTGTAGGGTGCGGGGAGTTGTTTGAGAACCGAGCAGCCGAGCAATTTCTAAAATTACGGCAATACCGGTGGCATTATCATCAGAACCGGGGGATTGGGCAACGGTATCATAATGGGCACCTAGGAGAATCGCTCCTGCATCTTTGTTGCTACCTGTGCGTTCGGCAAATATATTAATACCTCGGTCAAAATTTTGTAGCTTGGGTTGCCAACCGATTTTTTGTAATTCTTTGGTAATGTAGGTACGAGTACGCCATCGCTCCCTATTAGTGTAGCGTCGAAAGTTTAAATTTTGAATGTGGGAGAATAAGCGATCGCTAGATACTGGGAATATATTAACCTGATCATTGACCCTGGGGGAAACTGTTGGCTGAGGTTTTGGGGTTTCTACTTGGCTGGATGCCATGACAGATGGTTTTTCTGGCTGTTGCCAAAAGCCGCTAATAATAGTCACTGTGGCTACAGCTAAAGTTAAAAATACCAACCAAATCCATTTTTTCATTTGATGCATCCGTGGCTTGCTGAGTGAGTATCGTACTTTCCTCTATACCAAGTATGACGACTCGTCTTTTGACTGAAGGGACAACTTGACATAAAGTTCCCTATAAAAAACATTTCATATCTGTAATGCTGAAAAAATTTTTCTTGGTTATTAGTGGATTGGCTGGTTTGAGTATATTAGGACTTGGCAGTTATGCGATCGCTGATAAAAATAATCACCATCATAATCATACCAGCCACTCCCATAAACCAATTGAAATTACCAATGAACAAGCTATACCATCAGTTGACTTGGTAGTACATAAAGATACGAAAAAAGGATGGAATTTAGAAGCTAAAGTTACTAATTTCAAGTTCGCACCAGAGAATATAAATAAAGATCATAAACCTGGTGAAGGTCATGGTCATTTATATATAAATGGTCAAAAAATCACCCGTATTTATGGTTCTTGGTATTATTTGGAAAGTCTTCCTTCTGGAAAAAATAAAGTAACTATAAGTTTAAATGCTAACAAGCATAATCCTCTGGCTCACAATGGAAAGTTAATCAAAGATACGGAAATTATTGAAGTATCAGTTCAAAAATAGCAACTAAATTTAGGGAGGTAAATTAAATAATATGCTTGCTCTATAATTGAACCTCACCCTCGCTTTTTACTGCGTAAAAATCTTTCCCTCTCCTTATTAATGAGAGGGATGTCTGACGAAATTCTTCTAGTTTCGCCGCCCAATTAATTTTTGTTCTTATGGCACTTAGTTGCGCGATGAGGACATTTTATTTATAAGTGAAAGTCAACGCGGTTAAGCGTTCTACTTTCAGATAAATGCGCTTGACTAAAATCTTCGGATTTTCATTGGGTGCTAGCTTTTTGTTAATACTAATTACAAGTGTTCACCCTAATGCTAAAAAAGCTGAAATAAAAGACCTGATTTCAGTGCCTATTACACCCCAGGTTACTTTACTCAGTTTTGCTTTAGGTTTCTACTTCGGTAACAATAAAGAAAATTAAATGTCAATCCAAAATCCAAAATCCAAAATTGGATGACCACAGTCTTTTTCGCTCACCCAATACGCCGTGCCCTCACCATGAATATTTGAACACAGTGAGAGGGACGGGATTACATTTGGGGAAACCAATGGGTTGTGGGCACGGCGAGATTCAGATTCTGGTATGGGAAAAAGTGGATGCCGTTGGGCACGGCGAGATTCAGATTCTGGAATGAGACAAAGTGGATGCCGTTGGGCACGGCGAGATTCAGATTCTGGAATGAGACAAAGTGGATACCGTTGGGCACGGCGAGATTCAGATTCTGGTATGGGAAAAAGTGGATGCCGTTGGGCACGGCGAGATTCAGATTCTGGTATGGGAAAAAGTGGATGCCGTTGGGCACGGCGAGATTCAGATTCTGGTATGGGAAAAAGTCAGTAGATGCCGTGCCCCTACGTAGTTCTGGACATGGCATCAGATGGCATCAGTTGATTGACACTCCCCGCAATAAATTGACGGGGATTCTAGGGATGTCTAATCGGGGGATAAATCCACCCGATTAGACGGTTCACACTAGTTATAGGGACTGTCATTGACCCCACCCTTTGTATCGACCATATCCATTGCAGATACAGCTTTTTGAAGATCCAAAGGGCATGAAAAACCGATCCATTGACCTATATTTCTAGCAGCATTGAAATCAGCATTACACCTGTACCCGTCAAAGCCCCTAAACCAATCACCATT
>JASJDS010000040.1 GCA_030065055.1 Calothrix sp. MO_192.B10 | reverse complement strand
CCGAGGAGATATCAGCACGCCCTTGTGGCAAACGTGTTGAGCCTGGGAACCTGAGATATCAGGATATTAAGGCAGTGATGCTTTAAGAATCGACCTGGCTTTAGCCCGGAGAGTGTCAAGGCAAAATAAATCAGGCAGGAGGCATTCCTCCTGTCTTGAAAATAGTTGTTAGTTGTTAGTTGTTAGTTGTTAGTTGTTAGTTGATGGTTGACAGCTTAGGTGTGGGAGCCGCAGTCGAGGTATTTTCATCTGCAGGTTGTGTACAAACGTTCATGGAGGACTGACTTGAAAATAGTCAGGAGGCGCGGAGTTTGTAGGGGCGCATTGCGTGCGCCCTTGAGGATTTAGGAACAGAGCATTTTCATACTTGGTTGTGGGATTCGATGTGGGGTGTGGGGTGTAGGGTGTAGGGTAGGCTGTTGACTCTGTACCTTTTTTGGGATTCTGTTCATGCAAAAAATGTGGGTAGTTACGATGGCTGGAACCTTGTTGTGAGTAGGCTTTGAGCAACAAATTAAACGTCACGTACAAAAATACTAAAAACCGCCCAAATTTCAACAAAGTACACAGCCTAGGTGTAGGGTGTAGGGAAAAAACCCTTTTTCATATTTTGTAAAATAAGCCTAATAAGCTCGACCCCGATACATACGTTTTTTGGGGGTGTTTGCTTTACTCCCCGACGGAACCTCAGCAGAAGATTGAGTATTCCCATTAGCCTTGTAAGTTTTCCCCCTATAGGTCATGATTTGCTCTTTGTCTTTGGTTTTCTCTTCAGGTTCGGCTTGAGGAGGAACTATGGCCTTAGGAAGAGGAAGTGGATGTGTTTGCTTGACATTGCTGAGTGGTTTGTCTGGTTGTGATATCCACAGGGTAACCATAGAACCCTCTTTGACCAAGAAACACTTAATATTTTGTTTGATATAGTCCCGACAAAGTTTTTCTGCAGCAGCTTGTACTTTCTGAGAGAATGACGTGCCACGGGAATATAATATACCATTCAGTGTTATGCGATCCGCACCGGATTTTACTGCTCCTATTCCGGGCAGTTCTTCTGATAAAAAAAGTTGCATAATTATTATAATTACTTGATGTAGTATTGCACTGAGATAACTCTTAGCAAACTATTGCAAGAGTACATCTTGACAACAGGACATTACCCGTAAATATGTTGATTCTTATCAAAGTATATTATACAAAATAATATACTAATTCGCGCATATTTTGTCATTATTGTAACAATACTGAGATTACCTTGCTGTAATGGTTAGAGCTTTAATCACAAGTAATATTTCTTAATATTATATCATATCATTGTATTTTTTGATACATTATTTTGATAAGAAATTTTTGAGTTATCTGTTGTGGTTTTCAATGAGTTTTTCCGCGATAATCAGCCGCTTGTGCTAACAAAGAATCAGCGAAAGCGATCGCATCCTGTGCAGATTTACCACCTGCTAATTGTGCTAATTCTTCCCGACGCTTACTTAGATTGTCCAAAGCAGTAACTCGCACCACAGTACGTTCTTCCCGATGGCCGTTGCTTTCTTTTTTACCCTTGACTTGATGAATCACTTGCTTGGATACTCGAAAATGCCGGTCTGCCATAGCTGCTACTAGGGGCTGGTGGGTAACACACAATACTTGATGTCCTTGGCTGAGTTGGTATAATTTTTCCGCGATCGCTTGGGCAACTCTCCCGGAAACCCCCACATCAATTTCGTCAAATACCATAGTTTCTACCCCATCAGCTTGGGAAAAACAGGCTTTGAGTGCTAACAAAAAGCGGCTCATTTCCCCACCAGAGGCGATGGCCGACAATGGCTGTAGTGGTTCTCCAGGGTTGGGGCTAAACATGAAGGTAATTTTATCTGCGCCGGTGGCTGTGGGGGTGGTAGGGGCAATTTCTACCTGGAACTGTACCTTATCCATAGCCAAGGGTTTGAGTTCCCCAATTAGTTCTGCTGCCAAGGTATTAGCTGCGGTGCGGCGTAACTTAGTTAATTTATCACAGGCCTTGGTGAGCTTTTGCCAACATTCCCGTTCCTGCACCTCCAAATTCTCAATAGATTGTTCGCTATCATTGAGTTGAGCTAACTCCCCTTGGATGCGATGATAGTGAGCGATCGCTTCACTGAGGGTAGGGCCATATTTACGACAAATTTGCTTTAATTCCCGAATCCTCTGCTCTACTTCCTCCAATCTCTGGGGATCGGCTTCTAAACTTTCCCCATAAGTATTAATTTGCCTTGCTACTTCGGCAATGGTAGCCTGAGCATCCCGCACCATATCCAGTAGATGTTGGAGTTGACTGTCGTAATCTACCATGTCATTCAAGGTAGCTTCACTATCGCCCAATAAATCCGTTGTGGTGGGAGTCTCCTCATCGTTTTGGTACAAAGCTTGGTAAACTTTGTAACTCATTTGTTGTAACTCAACTACATGATTCAACCGCTGGTGTTCTTGTTGTAGCTGGTCTAATTCATCACCATCGCTCAGATTAGCATCCCCCAATTCCTGTACCTGATAGGTCAGTAAATCCAGTTGTTGTAGCCTTTGGCGATCTGAAGTACGGCGTTTTTCTAATAATTGATATGCTTGGTGATGTTGACTAAAAGCAGCCCCCACAGCTTGTCGCTGCTGCCAAAGACGCTCATCTCCGTAAGCATCCAACCATTCCCTGACCTGCGCTGATTGTCCCACCTGTACAGTTTGACCCTGGGCAGTGATTTCCACCAAGCGATCGCGGATTTCTGCCATCATCTGCCGATTTACCAACACCCCATTCATCCGCGATCGACTGCGGACATTACTACTATTAATGGTAATTTCCCTACTTACGACTACTGAATTTGTATCCAGCAAATCTATTTCCTGTTCACTTAACCAAGCAGCAACCGCAGCATTAACAGTAAACGTCCCTTCCACAATGGCTCGATTTGTACCAGTACGCACCAGTCTACTGGAAACCTTGCCACCCAATACAGCATCAATGGCATCTAAAATAATAGACTTCCCAGCACCAGTTTCGCCGGTTAACACATTTAATCCAGCACCGAATGAAAGTTCCAAGCGATCGACTAGAGCAAAATTTTCAATTCGCAACACAGACAACATTCAGTTTAATTCTCCGTGGTGGCAGATCCTTTAGGGAACAAGTTGTTAGTTGTTAGTTGTTAGTTGTTAGTTGATGGTTTAAGAGTCTTCACTCCTTCACTCCTTCACTCCTTCCCTCCTTCCCTCCTTCACTCCTACTCTACTCTTCGAGAAGCCACTGCGTGTCTACGAGAAGCCACTTCGTGTCTACACTCCTTCCCTCCTCTTCTCATAAATCGTTACTATTGAATTAAGCAGGCACATCTGAGTTTACCATTCTGAAATTAGCCTTGAGTACTGTAGGGCATACAGGAAATTGGATTTTAACAGTTATCAGTTAGCCTCCTGGGTCGGAGCTGCGCTAACAGTTATCAGTTATCAAACTTAGCTGAGTTTGAGTTACAGAGATTGTATTTACCGTTTCTTACCCATAAAATTTCTTAATGGCTACTACTTCATATAGACGATTATCCTAGGTAGTAGATTTAGTGCCTATTATCCCTGGGAAATATTCACTCTCAAGGAATAGTTATGCAATAAAGCGAACGCCTTTTTGGTAGATGCTTTATGTTAAACATATTGTTACAATACTTAATATACTGATGCCAATGTGGTGGTAAATTCATGATTGCGAAGACAGATACTCCCTCTTCCCAGGCAGATAGACCTCAAGAAATGCCAGAAAATGGTATACAGGCATCTTCCGGGCGTTTACTGGCTAAAAAACATCCCCGTTTAGCAAAGACAACGGCAGAGCCGGAAAGCTTGCGTTATGATGCTGAGGCTATAGCAGCCCATTATCAACGTCGTCCATTACAAGTTTTACGACGCATAATCACCGTCTTAACACCAACAGTAGCTTTTGTTGCTGGTTTGTGGTGGGATGGAAAGCGGGGAATATCTGTCAAAAATGAACGCCGCCACGCAGTAAAGCTACGGGAATTACTGACCAAGTTAGGACCTGCATATATCAAAATTGGGCAAGCTTTATCCACCCGTCCCGATTTAGTTCCGCCACTATACTTAGAAGAATTAACCCGTTTACAAGACCAATTGCCAGCTTTTCCCAATGAGATAGCTTACCAGTTCATTGAAGAAGAGCTAGGTCAGGTTCCAGAAGCAATTTATACTGAATTGTCGCCCCAACCAATTGCTGCGGCTTCCTTGGGGCAAGTATATAAAGGCAAATTGAGTACGGGGGAAGAGGTTGCGGTTAAAGTCCAACGTCCCGACTTACGGGAATGTATCACTATCGATTTATATATCCTGCGGCGATTGTCTGCATGGGCGAAGAAGAAATTTAAGCGTATACGCAGTGACTTAGTAGGTATCCTTGATGAATTGGGCGATCGCATCTTTGAGGAGATGGATTACATTCATGAGGGGGAAAATGCCGAGCGTTTTTATGAGCTTTATGGTCATATAAAGGACATATATGTTCCGAAAATTTACTGGGAATATACCAACCGTCGCGTGCTGACAATGGAGTGGATTAACGGCACCAAATTAACCCAAGCACAAGAAATTGCTGCCCAAGGGATAGATGCCCGTTATTTAATTGAGGTAGGGGTACAGTGTTCCTTGCGGCAGTTATTAGAACATGGATTTTTCCACGCCGATCCCCACCCAGGAAATTTGTTAGCTACCCCAGAGGGAAAACTGGCTTATCTGGATTTTGGCATGATGAGCGAGGTAAAACCACATCAGCGTTATGGTTTAATAGAGGCGATCGTCCACGTGGTTAACCGTGACTTTGAAGGGTTGGCATATGACTATGTGAAGTTAGAGTTCTTGTCACCGGATACGGATTTAACCCCTATTATTCCTGCGTTTGGGAAAGTATTTGCCAATGCTCAAGGAGCCAGTGTTGCCGAGTTCAATATTAAAAGCATCACCGACGATTTATCGGCTTTGATGTATGAATATCCTTTCCGCGTACCACCTTATTACGCTTTAATTATTCGTTCTTTGGTAACATTGGAAGGTATTGCAATATATATCGATCCCAACTTTAAAGTTCTCAGCGAAGCATATCCTTATGTAGCCAAGCGTTTGTTAACAGATCCAGCAACGGAATTAAGAACATCTTTGAGAGACTTGCTATTTAAAGAAGGTAGCTTCCGTTGGAATCGCTTAGAAAATTTATTAAAAAATGCCCGTAAAAGTCAAGATTATGACTTGACATTAGCCTTAGAGCAAGCAGTAGACTTTCTCTCATCAGAAAGGGGTGCATTCATTCGCGATCGCTTAGTGGATGAAATGGTCAAAAGTTTTGATGCTCTAGGTAAGAATATTTTACACAACTTCACCTATTTGTTAAAGGAAAGGGTGGGAATCGCCGCAGTGAATCAAACACCCGCAGCCACGGTAGAACAACAACAAACCCTAGAACATATCAAGCGGATTGCGAACATTCTACGAGAAACCCGTGGTTTTGACCCCATGCAAATCGCTCCGCAAATAGCCGAAGCCGTTGTAAATCCTGGTGTACAGCGTTTAGGACAACAGATTACCACTCAATTGGTACAAAAAGCCATAGCCAGGATGATTCGGGATTTATTAGTCTCAGAGGAGCTTGTTCCCAGTCAGGAGTGAAGGAGGGAAGGAGGGAAGGAGCTCGGTGTTCGGAGTTCGGGGTTCGGAGTTCGGAGTAGGGGCGGGGTTTCCCCGCCCGGAGGGAAGGAGGGAAGGAGATTAATTCCTATATTTATTGTTATGCATTCTCAAAACTGTAGACGCTGCGCGTCTTCACTCCATCACTCCCTCACTCCATCACTCCCTCACTCCTCACCCCCTGTGTGGTATAGAACTTAAACGTAACAAAAAACGACAATAATTTTAGTTTGTTCGCAATTCTTATACCAACACAGCCATGAAATTCAGCGAAATTATTCAACAACTGGGTGAAGATACCATTTCCCATAGCTTACATATAGATAAAGCACTTAATCCCGAAATTACCGAGGTTAGAGCCATTGATGATGCTCAAGTCGGCAGCATTAGCTATATAGAAGGGGAAAAATTTGCAGCTTTTGTGGGTAAAACTAGTGCCAGTGCTTTAATTTTACCCTTAGATAAAGACTTACAGGCTCAAGCACAAGCACGGGGCATTGCTTGGATAGCTACAACCGAACCTCGCCTATTATTTGCCAAAGCGATCGCAATTTTTTACCAACCTTGGCAACCCCAACCCGAAATCCATCCCTCTGCTGTGATTCATCCCACAGCAAAGGTCGGTAATGATGTATATATTGGTCCCCATGTAGTAATTCAAGCAGGGGTAGAAATTGGTGATGGAGTTTGCATCCATCCTAATGTAGTGATTTATCCCCAAGTAACAATTGGTGATCGCACAATTTTACACGCCAACTGTACTATCCACGAACGCAGTCGCATTGGTGCAGATTGCGTGATTCATAGTGGTGCTGTGATTGGTGCGGAAGGTTTTGGGTTTGTACCCACCGCCAATGGTTGGTTAAAAATGGAACAATCTGGTTATACAGTGTTAGAAGATGGGGTAGAAGTAGGCTGTAACAGTGCCATTGACCGTCCGGCTGTAGGTGAAACTAGGGTAGGTCGTCATACTAAAATTGATAATTTGGTACAAGTTGGTCACGGTTGTCAAATAGGATCTGGTTGTGCTATTGGCGGACAGTCTGGGATGGCGGGGGGTGTAAGAGTGGGAAATCGGGTGATTATGGCAGGACAATCAGGAATTTCCAATCAGGTAAAAATTGGAGATGGAGCGACAACTGCTGCCAAAGCTGGTGTTCACAATGATGTTCCTGCTGGAGAAGTGTTTTGTGGTAGTCCCGCCGTCCCCTACAAAACCTATCTCAAAGCATCTGCTATATTTAACCGATTACCAGAGCTTTATCAATCTGTGAGGAAGTTACAAAAAAAACTCAAAGATTAGTTATAATTCCTGTTTGACTCACTCCAACCCTCTCCGTTAATAAGGAGAGGGTAACCCAGGTGAGTGAGGTTTTAGAAGTATTCATCCGCACATAATATAACTCATAATACCAATTTAAATAGGGTCTGCTGAATAACTATAAAACATTGATTTATCAATGCTTTTAACGTGAGTTCGACGAAATTTTGAGGCTAAAACCCTTATGAGTCAAGGATTTGTACAATTCAAGTGAGGAGTCACTTCCCGAATAGTTGAGAATAAAGTCAACAATTAATCTAAACTTAGTAAATCAGTGTGAGTTCGACGGAACTCACGTTAATTTTAACTCCTAACACCGAACTCCTAACACCGAACTCAGGTTAAATAATGTTTGCGACACATACATTCTTCGTCAGGGCACGGCATCCACAATCTTTTGGTGTATAAAATTATCACTCTAATGCCGTGCCCCTACCTATCCTATTAATCTGTCTCATTCTTTTTTCAAAATGGTATAACTCCTAACTCCTCACTCCTCACACCTGAGAAATTATGTTTTTTATTTACTATTTTATTACTTAATTAATATTTAATTTACATAGTATTAAGCATGGCTATTACGATTAATTTTCCAAGTATCGCCATGAAAATATGTACAAAGATAGATGCAATTCAGTTAAAGATTAACGTATAATATAATACATATACAATACAATTCAATTCAATCAAATCAAGAATGGGATACACCTAGGAAATCAACTGAAATGTATTGGTTGAAAATTAATGGTGCAAAAATCTGAGCCTTGTTAACCTAAATAGATGCAGTTGTACAACGGTCAATGTTAAAGCTAAACCCAAAACCCTTACGTAAATTATATCTAAATGATTTGCCAAATATAGTTGTACAAATAGCAAGTTTAATACCAATTGTATGTAGTATTTTGGTATTAATTGGTTGGTATTTTGACATTGATATTATTAAGAGTGGTTGTGGTTTGAATAGGGTATCAATTAAGGCAAATACAGCGGTTTGTTTTGTCTTATCTGGCATTGCTTTGTGGCTGTTACAGAAAAAAGCCATCTCTAGTCAAAATAAAGCTGATAAAAATCGTCAATTATCACCATTATGGAAATTTTTCCTTGGCTGTCATCAGTGGTTACATTTTCATGCCCAGACCTTAGCTAAAGTAGTTTTAGGGTTAGTCATTATCATCTCATCCCTCACACTCAGCGAGTATCTGGGGAATTGGAACTTAGGAATTGATGAACTGTTATTTAGTGATGCATCTCCAGCTAGTGGTACGTCCTATCCGGGAAGAATGAGTTTTGTAACAGCAGTTGACTTTATTTTCATTGGTATTGCCATGATACTGCTGAGTCAGCAAAAAAACTCTAGATATAATCGCTATGCTCAAATTTTGAGCTTAATTAGTGCGGTAATTTCCTTCATTTCCATTCTCCATTATGTCTACAACCAAGGGGAAGTATTCGATCATGTTACACCTGATTCATCATTCATGGGTTTTTACCAGGCTGTCACCTTTTTGATACTTTGTATAGGTATGTTGTGGATGGGTAGGGATCGGGGTTTGTTGGGTATGGTAATCAAAAAATTCCACGGTACTTACTTCATATTGCGTTGGTTATTGCTGGCAATTTTCATACTTGCGATCGCAGGTTGGTTTATTATTCAAGGTCAAAGGTTAAACTATTACGATTCCGTATTTGCCATTGTCTTATTTGTGCTGGTGGCGATCGGATTTTTTGCCATTTTGATTTGGGAATTTGCTTGGGAAATTGAGGGTATTAGCCAGCAACGAGATTATACCCAAAATATGCTCCAAGCTGCTCAAAATCGATGGCAACAGGTTTTCGATACAAATATTTTGGGTGTTATTTGTGGGGATATTCATGGTGGGATTCAACAAGCCAATGATCGATTCTTGCAAATGACTGGCTATTCCAGAGAAGAGCTAATATCGGGCAGAATTAATTGGAAGGAACTAACACCAGCAAATTATATTTCCCAAGACGAGCAATGTATTGCTGAAGCTGAGGCTCAAGGCAACTGTCAACCCTACGAAAAAGAATTATTGTGCAAAGATGGCAGCCATATTCCCGTTTTATGTAGCTATGGGTTCCCATCAGCAGCACAATCAGATATGATTGTTTTGATATTAGACTTAAGCGATCGCCAGCAGTTAAAAATAGCCAGTCACCAAGAAAAACGCAAACTCAAGTTATTAGGAGAATTAACCAAGGATATCAAGTGCTGCCCAAATCCTGTAGTCACCCTCGAAACTTGGTTTGGGAAACTAGCTCCAGAAATTGGCTTGGATGCTTACTGGAACTATCTGGTAGAGAACAACTCTCCAGTCATGCACCTAACATCCCATAGTGGTATTTCTCCAACCTTGGCTCAATCTATGGAATACCTAGAAATTGGGCGAGGGGTATGCGGTTATGTAGCGCGAGAGCTATCTAGAATAGCCCTGGACAATGTACAACAATCAACTGAACCCAAAACGGAATTTATCCGTTCTATGGGCATTAAAGCCTATTATGGACAGGCATTGACAATGGGGGGAAAGTTGTTAGGAACTATTGCCTTTGCTAGTTGTAGTCGATCGCAATTTAGTCAGAGCGAACAAGCAATCATGGAAGCACTTACCCATCTAATTGCCATGAGCATGGAAAGGTGGGTATTAACAAATTCCTTGCAGCAACAAGCCGAACAAATACAAGATACAAACCGGACTCGAGATGAGTTTTTGAGTATATTATCCCATGAATTGCGATCGCCCCTGCAATCAATCTTAGGATGGGCACAACTTTTGCGTTCCAGAAATTTGGGTGAAACTCAAGTAGCTAAGGGTTTAGATGCCATCGAACGCAATGCCAAAACTCAAACCCAAATTGTAGAAGACTTGTTAGATATTTCCCGGATGATTAAAGGGAAATTAAGCCTGAATATCCGTACTTGCGATTTAGTCCCCATATTAAGAACAGTACTAGAAAATGTGAAATTAGCAGCTGAGGTCAAGGAAATTGATTTTAGTTATTCCCTAGATTGGGGACATCAGCACCATGAGGAACATTTTCAGCAGCAAAGTTTTCCCGCTTCCCAAGCAGTTAAGCTACGCCAATCTACATCCACAACTCCCAAATTTTTAGTATCGGGCGATCCGGAACGCCTACAACAAATCATCTGGAACCTACTTTCCAATGCGATCAAGTTTACACCTCATGGTGGTCGGGTAGAAGTTATCCTTTCTCAGGTTGAAGATAAAGATTGTTCTGTCAATTCACCCTTGAGTTCCTATGCTCAGATTCAGGTCAAAGATACAGGTATTGGTATTGATGCTAACTTAATTCCCTACGTATTCGATCGTTTTTATCAAACCGATAGTTCCAACACCAGATTACATAGTGGTATGGGTTTGGGACTAGCGATCGTGCGTCATTTGGTAGAATTACATGGCGGTATCATAGAAGTTGAAAGTCCTGGCGTTGGCAAAGGAACAAGTTTCACAGTTAAGCTGCCACTATTTGATACCCAACCACAGCATATAAGAGAAGAGAAAAGAGAAATAGTTACTCTTGGGGATTATCGCCGTTTGGTTTACCCTTCATCTGGAGGGCGAGCTAACTTATCATCCAGTCTATTGCAAGGTGTACGGGTGCTAATTGTAGATAATGAAGTGGAATTGCAGGATTTTTTCCTGGCAGTGTTGCAATCTTACCAAGCAGAAGCACGGGCAGTATCTTCGGTTGTAGAAGCATTGAATGCAATTCAAGAATATAAACCAGATGTGCTAGTCTGCGATTTGGAAATGCCAGATGACGATGGTTATTCCCTAATTCGCCAACTACGTTCCCTCGAAAGTGCAGAAAAACAAAGAAAAATTCCTGCTGCTGCTTTGACTGCCGATGGTAGAGCAGAACAACGGATGCGAGCTATCCATGAAGGTTATCAAATATACTTACTTAAGCCTGTGGAGCCGTGTGAATTAGTTACCGTGGTAGCTTGTCTGGCAGGACGTACTTGAAAGAAGTTGTAGGGGAATATTTATCTTGATTCCTACTAATTGACACTAGGTGGAATAGCTACAAACAAATTCAGGTTAAAATTACAAGTCAGTAATTCGCAATATTCGAGGAAATTATGTTATCTGCTGACAAAAATTCTCCTCTTTTAACAATTCCGCCCTTAGAAAACGGCGACAAACTTACCCGTTACGAATTTGAGCGGCGTTATCATGCCATGCCAAATCTCAAAAAAGCAGAATTGATTGAAGGAATTGTTTACGTGGCATCACCATTGAGAATCAAAAGTCATGGCGAACCCCATGCTTACATTATGGGATGGTTGGCTACATACAAAGCAGCTACACCAGGGGTAGGTTTGGCCGATAATGCCACAGTGTTAATAGATGCCGATAACGAACCGCAACCAGATGCTTTATTGCGATTTGAAACAGGCGGACAATCGTGCATTAATCAGGATGATTATGTAGAAGGTGCGCCAGAATTAATTATAGAAATTGCCGCTTCAAGTGCTTCTTATGATTTACATGAAAAACTAAAAGTTTATCGTCGTAATCAAGTCCAAGAATATTTGGTATGGCGAGTTTATGACCATCAATTTGATTGGTTTACCCTGCAACAAGGTGAGTATATCCAACTTGAACCGAATACAGATGATATAGTCTGCTCTCAAGTTTTTCCAGGTTTATGGTTAGTAAAATCAGCATTATTAGCAGGAGATTTAGCTAAAGTATTAGCCGTTTTACAGCAGGGTTTATCGAGCCAAGAACATCAAGATTTTGTTGAGCAATTGTCACAATTAACGACTTAAAATAACTTTCTTCGTCCCTGTTGACAAGCATTACAATTAGCTGTTTTTGGTTCAAAGTCAATACAACCAATAGCATCTTCAGAACAAGCTTTTACTGGATTCACAGTACATTTGAGTCGATAATCATTAGTAAAGTAGTCACAATCAGAGCAAGGAATTTGATGTATTTTTCTCAGGTGTTCTGTTCCTACTTTAAAAGTATGCCAAGCACTGCACAAAAATAAAATCATCAATGCCCAAGCAAAGCAAGCTAACAATATTGTAATCAGCATTATTTGACCAAAAAATAAACTGGATACAAGCCCCCGGATTCATCCGTGGAGAGGAAAAAATGTTTTCCTTATTTCATTAGCCCTTCGATTCATCGATGGGCTAATACTTTTGACTTTTGACTTTTGACTTTTGACTTCCGCGAAGCGGTTGACCTAATTAAAATCAAAAATAAATGCCTGCAGTCAATTGATTTTAAATTTTAACCACAGGCAGAATAGACTAATTAGCTGTGTTGGAGGAAAGTTTATTAAGTCTTAATTTGACGGTAACGCCAACCATGCCAAACAAAACCTAAGAAAGCCAAGATACCTAGAAAGAATTGGACATTTGTCAAAGTCAGACGTTCATTACCATAAAATTCTGTCGGAAAAACAGTGGTGTTCAAACCCACAAATGCTGTAGAGATAAAAGCCATCAAAGCTAAACCAAGTAAGCTATAAGAAAGAATTTCTTCTCCATGTTTAATGGGAAAAATTCCCCTAATCCAACCAAAAGGTTTGACGACAATGTGCCATGCACCGCCAGCAATTAAAATTGCTCCAATCCAAATATGACCACCAATCACATCTTCTAAGTTATCCACACTTGCCATTCCTAAAGGATTCCACACACCATCTTTCATCCCCACTAAGTAACCAAAGATAATCTGGGGGTCAAGAGTAGGATTATCAATCAGGCGCACATCTCCCACATTAGTGTCATAAATTCCGCCAAAAAACATGGCTTTAAGTACCAGCAAAAATGCTCCCAAACCCAGAATGATTAGGTGATGCCCCAAGATTAAGCCCAATTGTTTAGATTCATTCCACTCATAGTGAAATTTTGCAGCTCTCCCACCTGCATCACGTAAAATTGCAGGGGTACGAAACACATGAAATAAACCACCCGCACCCAAAACAGCAGATGCGACTAAATGCAGCATTCCAATTACAAAATAAGGATAAGTATCGACTATTTCACCCCCAGCACCAACACCCCAGCCCAAACTCGCTAAATGAGGTAATAAAGTTATTCCCTGTTCGTACATTGGAACACCAGGAACAAATCGGGTAACTTCCAAAATAGTACAAGAGCCTGCCCAAAACATAATTAAACCTGCATGAGCAATATGAGCGCCCAATAGTTGACCCGATAAGTCAGTTAAACGGGCATTACCAACTAGCCACGATGAATTTGTATTTGCCGCAAAAGTCTTATCAGTAGAAACTGCCACAATTCAATACCCTTGATGAAGTAATTTCTGAGTGTCTGAATCGTTAATGCAAAATCAAGCACCCAGACACAGATGAGTCAGAGTGAAGGAGGGAAAGAGTGTAGACACGAAGTGGCTTCTCGTAGACACGCAGTGGCTTCTCGAAGAGTAGAGTAGGAGTGAAGGAGATAATATTATTCTCCTCTGCCTCTTCTACTCTCTAACCCCTAAACCCTAAAACCTAACCCCTCTCTTCAAGACTCGCTAGCTATAGCATCTATTGACTTCTCAACTGACTTGAAGTCAACGCCAATAGCTCGTAGGGCGTGCCATAGATGCCCTTGAAGGAAAAAGAAAGACAAGAAGAAATGGGCATTAGCTAACCAAGCCCTCGCTGTATGGGCACCATTGGGTAACTCTATAGTGTCGGCGAAATAGGGACAAACTCCAAACTTAACTTCTAAGGCTGGACCAAAGAATTCCACGGGATAAGCTAAAGTATTCACCGCACAGAAGTAAGTAGCAACAAAACCTGCTAAGGCAATACCACCCAAGGAGTAGGATAGAATCGCTTCACCAGAAAAAATTAACAGTTTCTTTGCCCAAGGCAAAGGTCCTCTGGTGATATGCCAGAATCCTCCAAATAAGAGAATGAAACCAACAAAAATATGACCCCCGACTAAATCCTCCAGGTTATCAACACTAGCAAAATGGGTTTGATAGCCATAGATAACAAAGGGATTAAGGGTAGGATTAGTCACAACCCGGACAGTATGACTAGCTGCATCATAAAGCCCTCCCCAGTACATGGCTTTACCCGCCAGTAATAATGCTCCTGCACCCAAAAACAGAAGATGATGCCCTAAGATGAAACCGAGTTTATCGGGGTCGTCCCAGTCAAAGTGAAACTTGCGAGCCCGGCCTGTAGCTTGTTTCAAATCTTTCGGACCTTTAAAGGTATGGAATAGTCCACCTGCGCCCAAAACAGCAGAAGAAATCAGGTGTACAACTCCAATTACGAAATATGGGTAAGTATCGACTATTTGCCCCTCATCGCCCACACCAAAACCCAAAGTGGCTAAATGAGGCAGTAAAATCAGTCCCTGCTCGCCCATAGGCACATCAGGGTTGAATCGAGACAGTTCAAACAGGGTAAATGCCCCTGCCCACAGGGTTATTAGGGCAGCTTGGGCGACGTGAGCGCCGATAAACAAGCCGGAGAGATTAGCAAAGCGGGCATTACCCGCCCACCAATCATATTTGACATTGGGATTGTCGTACGTCTGCATTATTTGTTGCTCAGATACTATTGATATAAATACTCAATTAATTGAAATGCCTTAAGTCCCATTATTTGACCATAACTCTGTTTTTTGTCAATAATGCTATTTACTTAAAAACAAAAATATTGCTTCTTATAAGCATTATGACAAGATGTAAGTAGATATGACCCATTCTGGAACTCTTGCATATGCATATCTGTTAATTGCATATGCATATTTGTTAATTGAGCTTTACACACCTACTTTATTAATAATTTTTCTTAATTAAAACCAATGTTTACAAAAAGTAACAATTTGATTTACAGGTATAGTAGAACACAGTAAATTAGCAGTAGTGAACGGAATTACTACTGTTTTGTGACAACATAAATGACTGATTTACCCCATGTCTAAAGCCAGGGGCTTGAAACAATGACATAACTGTTTGTTTTGCTCCACGGATAAATCCGGAGAGCAGCGCGGTCTTGGGGGTTTCCCCCATGAGCGACTGCGGAGGGCTTGTATCCAGTTTATTTTCCGGTCAAAGCTAGAGAACAAAGTTCTTTTGACTTTTGACTTTTGACTTTTGACTTCCGCACAGCGGTACTAGTGTTATCACCTGGGTTTAAGTCTATGCATTCTAACAACTGACATCATTCTCAATAAGAGCCAGCCCAAAGATTACCGATAAAAAAACCACAGAGGCGCAGAGAACACAGAGGATAGAGAGGTTTAGGATATAGGTAATCTTACACCGAGAAGGGAGTAATTGAGAGGGTGGGTGCTATCCACACCCACTATTCTCTAGATAACTGCTCGCCCAATTTCTAGCAGAATGAAACAGGCAAAAATCGCGCCTCCAATACCACCGATTAAAAAGCCAGAGGTAAAAAAGCTCCAGTCTTTATAAGTTTGGATGTTGTCGGGTAAGATACCCACTGGTTTGCTCCTATCCTGAAATACTGATGCTCCATATATGAATAGACCCAAACTCAGAATTACAACTAAACCAGATGCACTACCGAATCCAGCTAAGAGAGCTACATCGCTGTTTCTTAAAGGACCTAGTTCTAAAAATGGGCCCAGAATAAAATAGCCGTGAGCCATACCTATTTCTAACCCCCTTGTAATTGGGGATAATCCATCTCGGTAAATAGGTAGGTTTTTAATCCAAGTCCGGGTAATACCATCAGTGTTAATGGGAGTAGCTAAATTACCTGACTGAGGATCACTCTCAAAGGGTTGCACAATACCTTCAACAATTGATGTGCTGCTAAACTGGGTATCTCCCAAAAGCGCGTCAGGATTAAATTTCATCTGACTGAAAACAAACCCAGCCGCAACTGCCCTTGCTCTCAATGCGTGCCAAAAGTGTCCTGCTAACAGCAAACTAGCAAAGATGACATGGAAGAGCATTAACCAGGTGCGGGGGGTAATTGCTCCATCAACAGTTAATGTTTCCGCAGCTCCATAAAATATGGAAGGATAAACTGTATCATTTGCCCATACAAAGTAAGCAGCAAAAAATCCCATATAAGCAAGAGCTGCCTGACTATAGGATAGATATGCTTCACCAGACCAAACAAATAATCCCTTTGCCCAGTTTGTCGGTACAGTGCGGATATGCCAAATACCACCTAAAATGCAGATCGCGCCAATCCAAAGATGACCGCCCACTACAGTTTCCAGGTTATCTACAGCAGCCATTCCTTTCAATGTCCAACCATCGGGGGTAATACCTACCAGATACCCAAAAATGGTCAGGAGATTGAGGGTGGGGTTATTAATTAACCGTACCTGTTCTGCCACCGGGTCGTACAGTCCGCCAAAAGATACCGCTTTTGCTACCAGCAGCAATGCTCCTATGCCCAAAAGTACCAGATGAATCCCCAGAATGGTGGTCATTTTGTTACCATCATCCCAACGATAACCAAAGCCTTTTTCATCCAACTTACTTGGTCCGAGGGTGGAGTGATAAATACCCCCTGCACCTAAAACTGCGGAACTGATTAGGTGCAACATCCCGATCGCAAAGTAGGGGTAAGTATCAATAACCTGTCCCCCATCTCCTATACCAATGCCCAATGTGGCTAAATGGGGTAATAAAATTAACCCCTGCTCGGACATGGGCACGGTTGGATCTAACCTCGATACTTCAAACAGGGTCATTGCCCCTGCCCAGAGTACAATCAATCCTGCGTGGGCAACATGCGCCCCTAGTAATTTCCCGGATAAATCCAGGAAGCGTAAATTACCAGCCCACCAAGAATAAGGATCCATTGAATCCTTAACATAGTTGGTTTCAACCATTGCATCAGTTGAAAAACCAAGGGACTTGAAGGGATTTTCTTGTGTAGTTGTCATAATTAACTTACCTGTCCCCGTGTGGATGTAATGACTCTACCTTCAACAAAGCTATAACCTGCTGCCCGTAGTGCGTGGAATAAGTGTCCCTGTAAAAAGAAAAAGCCTAACCAGAAGTGAGCATTTGCTAACCAAACCCGGGAAGTTAAGGCACCATCAGCACTGGCAAACACTGGGAAGCGATCGAATTTCAACAATAGTGTTGGTCCAAAAAACTCTGTGGGGAAGACTGTGGTATTAACTGACACAAATAATGTAGCTACAAATGCCATCAAACTCACAGCACCAATGCTATAGGAAAGATAAGCCTCACCCGACCAGACAAAAAGTTGTTTTGCCCAAGGAAAAGGTGTAGTGCGGATATGCCAAATTCCACCCAAAATGCAGATTGTACCAATCCAAATGTGACCACCCACAACATCTTCTAGGTTATCCACACTGGCAAGCCAAAACTTACCTTCTGTACCTAACAGATAACCAAAGATTTTCCCTGGATTCAAAGTTGGATCGGCGATCGCTCGCACATTATGAATGGCTGGATCGTACAATCCACCGTAAAACATGGCCTTAGCAACCAGTAAAAATGCACCTATTCCCAATAAAACCAGATGAATCCCCAGGATAGTGGTCATTTTGTTGGCATCATCCCAACGATAGCCAAAGAAAGAGAATTTATCTTCCAATGTTTCGGGTCCTTTGAGGGCATGAAACATTCCACCAGCCCCCAAAAATGCAGAACTAATTAAATGTAATACCCCAATCACAAAGTAGGGATAGGTGTCAACCACTGCACCGCCTTCGCCAACTCCAATCCCTAACCGGGCGAGGTTGGGTAACACAATCAATCCTTGTTCATACATGGAGCGGGAAGGATCTAACTGTGCTACTTCAAAGAGGGTAATAGCTCCTGCCCAAAGTACTATCAAACCAGCATGGGCAACATGGGCACCCAATAACTTTCCAGATAGGTTGACTAATCTGGCATTGCCTGCCCGCCAGGGAATTTGTGCTGTGGCGTCTGTTGCGATCGCCATAATTCAATTTTCTCCTTACTCAACTGAAATTGTTTCATCTGTATGTAAGATTTGCAGGCACCAAGAGTGTTGTCTCTTTAGCCATGAGATCAAAGAGGGTGTTATATTTCACTCCTCGTGTTGCCGCTCGTGACCTATAGGCGTGCCAAATATGTCCAACTAGTGCCAAAAATCCTAACCCAGCATGAACACTGGCTAATGCTGTTCTAACGAAAGGAGCAGTATCACCAATAGGTCCATAAAATACACTGGGATAGGCTATTTCATTGACGGAAACAAAACAAGCGACACTGAAGCCAGCCAGTGCTAAAGCACCCAAACTGTAGGAAAGATAAGCTTCTCCCGACCATACCAAAGCACGTTTTGCCCAGTTCAATGGCCGAGAAAAGATATGAAAAATCCCACCTCCAATGCAGAGGATGCTCACCCACAAATGTCCGCCAACAATATCCTCTAGGTTATTCACACTTGCCATGCCAGTGATTGTCCAACCATTTGGACCAAAACCAAATAGATAACCAAAAATTCTGACTGGATTTAAATTGGGCTGAATCAATCGCACCCTCTCCACCAAGGGATCGTACAATCCACCCCAAGATGTTGCTTTGATTACCAGCAAGAGTGCCCCAAGACCCAACATAACCAGATGAATACCCAGAATGGTGGTCATCTTGTTGCCATCTTCCCATTTGTAGCCAAATCCATCTTCATCCAGGATTTCCGGACCTAGAACAGCATGGTAAATTCCTCCAGCTCCTAACACAGCAGAAGCGATTAAATGTAACATCCCAATCAGGTAGTAGGGATAGGTATCAAGGATTTGCCCGCCCTCACCAACACCTAATCCTAAGGTGGCTAAATGGGGCAACAGAATCAAGTTCTGCTCGTACAAGGACAAATCTGGGTTTAATCGGGAACACTCAAATAGAGTCATTCCCCCTGCCCATAGCATAATCAGTCCAGCATGGGCGACATGGGCACCCAAAAGCCGTCCTGACAAGTTGATAAACCTAGCATTACCTGCCAGTAAAGGCGCTCCAGATTCTTGATCATCCAAAGACCAGCCCAGCAATGGGAATACAGGTTTCCAGAAAATACTCATTTATAATTTATCTCAATAAGTATTGAAGGGGTAAACTGAATGAGACTTAGTGCAAATATTGCAACTAATGGATGAAAAGCCTATTCAAACTTCGATTACAACATCAAAGCCTCCCGATTAATTAGGTGAGAATAACTTAACTATGCTCAATATTTTCATTAGCTTAGACAATGAAATGAGAAATAATTTCATTAAGATTAAGTATGCACTTCTGAGAAGCGATGCCAAGCCTAAATTAATATTTCGTTACATTTTGGCTGGTAGTTGATGCTCCCAGAGGGAGCCGCTACGCGATCGCTTGAGAATTATCTGCATTTATAAGTATTTCTGGGGATTGACTTTGAATCTCTGATACTGATCGCGGATGCAAACTTTGCCAAAAGCTCAACATTTGCTTACCGACATTTTGAGGGTAAAAGTAGTGAAAGAAATGTAATCCCCGGGGGCATTCCCAAAGTCTATCTTCTGGCTTAAACCAATTAGACCAATCCTGTAATAATGACGGACTAATAACTGGGTCAGTTTTGCAGCCACATACCATTAAAGGCATATGAACTCCACCTTTGGGTAAATGAGTTATTTTGAAAGCAGAATGGGAGCAAGGAGATTCCTGCAAATCTCCCTCTAAAGTAGCCATTAACTTCTTCATTGTATGAGGCGGTTGATAGCCAAACAAACTACGTGCATTATTTGCTAAAACTCGTTCACGACTAAGGAAAAACATTTGCCTTTGGGCATAATAATGGGTTTGCCAATTGATAGCAGGTTGGGAGCCTACACCCAGCAGAGTCAGGGATTTGACTTTGTTAGGGAAGCGACGGGCAAACATTAATGCGATCGCTCCTCCCGTACCATGACCAGCTAAATGAACTGGATGAGAGTAAGATTGTAAAAACTCATCAATTAGCCTCACAGCTTCATCAATAGAGCTGGCTTCATCTAGTGTTGGATAATATTCCCACTCGGCTATCTGCAAGGATGCAGACAAAAACTTAAGTAATGGTTGGTCAAAATACTTCAAACTTGGACTAGCGGTTAACCACAGAACATCAAATGAATCAATCATAACTATCCATCGTTATACAAATCAGCCCTACTCTAAGAGAAGCCATACTACACGCATCTACATCAAAAAATTCTCACAGCCCAATGTGTGAGCGGAGCTTGACGTTAGTCATAAATACCTCTTCCCTCCCTATCCCCTAACATCTAACCACCATTGTTAATCCAGTTACGAGTGATTTTTAGTCATGAGTTGAACAGTATTGTTATGCAATTCACAACTTCAAATCTAAAGCTCACAACTATTTACAAACCAAATTCAGTCTTTAATTGAGCAACCCAGTCTTTAACTCGCTCCCCTGTGAGGTCAGATTGATTATCTTCATCAATTGCTAGCCCTACAAACTTTCCATCTCTCAAAGCCTTAGAATTGTCAAAATCATATCCCTCAGTGGATGTATAACCAACTGTTTTACCACCTTTACCAGAAATCGCTTCTTCTAAAATTCCCATGGCATCTTGGAAATTATCGCTGTAACCAATTTGATCTCCAGTACCAAAGTAAGCAACTGTTTTACCGCTAAAATCAATGCTTTCTAGTTCGTCTTGGTAAAAGCCATCCCAATCACTCTGCAATTCCCCAATATCCCATGTAGGACAGGCAATAATCAGGCATTCATACTCATCAAAATCAGCAGTCTCTACTTGGGAAATTTCGTATAAAGTGACTATACCATCACCCAATTCATCCCTAATCATCTCTGCTACAGCTTCAGTTTTTCCTGTGGTACTACCGTAAAACAAACCAATTTTTTTTGACATTCTGGCTCCTGAAAATTAGAAAAACAAACTCTTATTGTTCAACACAATCAATTCTTATCCAGAGATAAAAGGGAAAAGGTGGAAGACAAAACTTGTAACCTTTACCCAAACCAAATTCACTAACTCAAGCAGGCACCCTATTGAAATAAACCTTATATAGGCAACGTGTAATACCTAAAAGCTATCCCCATAGGCACTATTAACCTTGAATTAAGCGACTACTAAATAATTAACTAATTGATCAGAACAGCCATGTTAGTCATGGTTTGAGTTTGTGAGAAAGTTTTGAAATAACTGAAATATGTACAGAGCTTACTGACTATTTGTTTCAATTACTTCCTTTAACATAGTACCAGAGCTAATGAAAATATATTGCATTAATTTTTGAATAATTTTTGTAACTACATATACTATTTATTCTCAAATTCTTGTATAGAAAGAGTTATAGGCTGGTAAACCCTATTGAAAGACAACCAGTATAAATATATAAGTGCAAAATAATAGCAATAAGTTGATGGTACAATAGAAATCATTCACTAACTTGTGATGATACCTCGTACCGAAAACTAGCTAAATCCTATTTTTGTGCATTCACGATTGTAATAAGAGGGATTTGGCCTTTTTTTATGGAACGTCAAGGTGTGCAAAAAACAGGTTGAGTCCAGGAATGGGATAATTTAGTTCTTGGATTTTCTTAAATTCAGCGATTTGGAAAGTAATTTAAAATTATTCTCAATATATATTAACTACTGAACAGGGACCGTCGGTCAACGCGGGAGTGGGGATAGCGCCTTGATTTCCATCTTTGTGCTGGGTTACCATGAAACTAAAGTCGGGAGGTACACGTGCCTGACTATAAACTGCAGTAGTGGGAAACAATTGGAGTACCACGAACGAATTTCTGCAAGGATAATTTCCGGCAGAAGCCTACACTTACCTGCCTCCTGAAGTGTAGGAGTGTCACATGAAACGGGTGTAGGGATTAGGGTGTAGGGTGTTGCCGAGAGGTATAAATCTGCCTCCATCCACCTTCAATACTGTTAACTGTGGTTTGCGGCAGATTCTGCTGTGTGTCTCAACCTTTTGTCTATTTTTAGAATCTCCCAGAAAAATTACGGCTTGATTCTGTAATATTTCTCTTATTCCCTATCCAGAATACATGGTATTTGTGATTCCGTATAAGAAAAATCATGATACTTTTTGCCCAAAAGTATCAGTCGTTATACCTATTTATAATGGCGAGGCTGATTTACCTGACTTAATTAATTGTTTGCTAGCACAGACTTATCCTAGGCATCAGGTAGAGTATTTACTAGTAGACAATAATAGCAGCGATCGCACCCTTGCCATTTTACAAACAATGGCTCAACATAGCCAGATTACTATTCATCCCCTGAGGGAAAATAATATTCAAAGTTCCTATGCTGCCAGGAATAAGGGTATTCGTTCTGCCATAGGGGAAATCATTGCTTTTACTGACGCTGATTGTCGCCCCCAGCCCCAGTGGTTAAACTCTTTAATAGCACCTTTTGCCAATCATAATGTAGCAATTGTAGCAGGTGAAATTACGGCTTTACCCGGAAATACCCTACTAGAAAAATATGCAGATAGTCAGGATACCCTATCCCAAAAACATACCCTTGCCCATAAGTTTTATCCCTATGGACAAACAGCTAATTTAGCCATTAGAAGGCAAGTACTGGCAAAAGTGGGTTTATTTCGTCCCTATTTAACCACTGGTGGCGACGCAGATATTTGTTGGCGGATTCTCCAGCAAAACATCGGTAGTTTGGAATTTGCTCCAAAAGCGATTGTGCAACACCGCCATCGCGTTACATTTCCAGAATTAAGCAGTCAATGGCAACGTTATGGACGCTCGAATAAGTATCTCCACCAATTGTACGGTGTAGATTTGATGCGAAATATTACACTCAAAGAATATGGGTATAGGTTGGGACGTTGGTTATTAAAAGAATTACCTAGGGAAGCAATCAAATTGAGCCAGGGAAAAGCTTCTCTGGTAGGTTTCTTAAATACCCCCATTGGTTTGTTTACTGCTAGGGCACGCAATCTAGGGCAAAAACAGGCTCAACTATCAGAAAAAGCAAAGATCATTGAGTGGCTGTGAGTCATTCAATTTTGGATTTTGGATTTTGGATTTTGTGAATTTATTCCACGAGTAATTTTATACACTAAAAAATTGTGGATGCCATGTACTTACGAAGAATGTATGTGTCGCAAACATCATTTGAATTGATATGATATGATGTCCGTTTAAATAACCGTCATTGCGACCGTAGGGAAGCAATCTCAAAGACTTTGGGATTGCGTCGTTTCACTTCGTTCCACTCGCTGCGGACATATTATGGGTAATTTGCCGGACATCATATGACCCTTTGAGCAAAACATGATGACATCTATTTCACCAAGAATTGTAAACTTATGTTAAGTATCAATTTTGGTGGAGAACATGATTTCCCGTCGTCATTTTATTAGTATCTTATTTGCAAGTTGTTTTGCGATTATTAGTTGGTTCAACTTTGTGCCTAGTGCGATCGCAATGGGTGGTAAACTGCCTACAGTGGATCAAGCAGCTCCTGAGTTTACATTGCCAACTAATACTGGTGATGGCAGCATATCCCTGGCAGATTTTCGGGGTAAATGGGTGGTTATATACTTTTATCCCAAAGATTTTACGTCTGGTTGTACCATAGAAGCCCGTCGTTTCCAGCAAGATTTACCCAAATACATAGAAAAAAATACGCAAATAATTGGTGTGAGTGCTGATGATGTGGACTCCCACGCCGAGTTTTGTGACTCAGAGGGTTTAAAATTTCCCCTGTTAGCTGATACCAATGGTGCGGTTAGTAAAGCTTATGGTTCTTGGATGAGCTTTATTTCTGTGCGCCACTCCTTTATTATTGACCCCCAAGGAGTTTTACGGGAGACTTTTGTCAAAGTTAATCCATCCATTCATAGTCGAGAAGTGCTAGCACGACTGGAAGAATTACAAGCAGCGTGAGAGTAGGGAAGGAGGGAAGGAGGGAAGGAGTGAAGGAGTACTGATGAAGAATTAAGAATGCAGAATTCAGAAAAATAATTCTAAATTCTACATTCGCTCATTCTAAATTCAGGTGTTATGTGACTCTCTCACTCCATCACTCCCTCACTCCCTCACTCCCTCACTCCCTCCTCCTACAACAGAGCCTTGTCCAAAAAACTTAGGAGGTTCAGCGAGGGTATAGACTTGGTTTGCAGATGCGATCGCTTGCCTTAAATATCTGGGCAGGTGTAACATACTTACAAGGTTAATACCGTCTAACATCCGCTTTTCACGCTCCACCTGCTCAAAAATAAAGTTTTGGTCAACGATCGCTAAATGCTTGCTTGTACCAGGAAACTTTCTTCCAATTTTTGCAGTTGGGGTGTCAGTTTACCTCTGGGAAAATTCAAAAGTACATGATTACGAGCCTGAAAAGCTTGTAAAAGGAACTTACAAGCTGCTTCTGGTTCCGTATGTTGACCACAGGTAAAAATATCCACCGCTATGTACCCTGTTTCAGGCCATGTATGGATCGAAATATGAGACTCTGCTAACAGTGCTAGAGCTGTGACTCCATAGGGATGAAACTGGTGCGTTATTTCCTTTAACAGAGTAGACTTTGCTCTCTTAGCCGCCTCCTGTAAGGAATCCCTAATAAATACCAGATTATTGAGTAAATCTGTTGGGCAGTCGTATAATTCGAGAATGCAGTGGCTCCCAACTGGAACCAAAGAAGTTTCACTTACTGGGTAAGATTGATTTGCCAATTATTTTTCACCCTTACCGAAAATAATGGGTCTAAAGCACTCGCCCTCCTAGGACGACTTTTGGTAAAATTAAATTGTCTCAGGTAGAATATCCGCCGATACAGGACTACCCAAAGGGGTAAAACACGGCAGGTGGGGAAACAATAAAGACGACTCGGTGGCGAACACGAGTGTAAACATAGCTAGCGAAATTAACAGAGTAGCAACCCAGAAACCTTAAAACTTTTCGACTCTTTAAACCGAATAGAACGTATCGTGCGGCCCACGATAACCCTAGGCTTTGTATCCTAGTACGCCTCTGGAGACGCAACCTTCTGGGGTTATCTAATTTGGGCTTTTTCATTGGTTCTGTTGAACGGTGAAACAGTTTAAGCATTGCTTGCAAAAGATAGATAATTGTAAGGTTTGTCCGAGAAAGAGGAAACCTAAGTAGTGATATTTAGAATCTCCACACCTTTAGGTTGGAGAGAACGTCACGTTCGCCGTTGTATTCACTCATTTTCTGCACATAAACTGCATAGATCCGCTATTATCTCATGCTTTCCGCAATTTGATATATCTAGGCGATTTTTTGTTTGCCAGCACAGGGGTTTTGTCTGGGCAAATATAATGGTAGTTTTTAATACCATTATGTGCTAACCGCAAAAGTACTTAATATTCATTACACTTATTTTCCATAGAGGTTTGTGTATTTATTCCATTAACTATTCGCCTTCAGAACTCTTTGTACCTGTAGGACTGATGGTAGGTGTGGGAGTTGGAGTAGGGGTTTGGGTTGGTGTAGCGGTGGGTGTAGGGCTACTGGTAATTGTGGGTGTAGGAGTGGGTGAAACTGTTGGCGTTGGTGTTGGCGTTGGTGTTGGCGTTGGTGTTGGTGTTGGTGTTGGTGTTGGCGTTGGTTTTGGTTTTGGTGTTTCTACTTGGAGGGTAAACTCATAGGGGCGTGTTCTAGAATCTCTAGAGACAATCGCAAATTCATAATATCCGCTTTCCGGTAGTTTACCCGACCACGATCGCTTTTTGGAGTCTTTGAGAAATGTATGTTTACCAGTAGGTGAATATATGGATAACCAAACATTAGTACTGGCATCCAATTTGACTTCCATTAATTGATTCCGAGCCAGTTCGGCAATAAAAACTTTACCTTCAGCAGGGTTTAGAGAACCACTGATTTTTTTACCTGTAGCGCCAGGAGCAAAGACTATTTTTCGTAAGGCGGTTCTGGCAACGATCGCATTTAGCTTATCAGCAACAAAGCCATGCCAAATTTGTCCAATGGGTTCATTTGTAAAGTTTTTACCTTCTTGCTGTGGAAATTGCTGAAAGAATGCGGCATTCCCCAAATCATATAAGGCGCGGCTGGATACATTGAGGTTATTCACCCTTACCTTCCAGCGATCGCGGTCTGCTTTACTGAAAGTGCCCAGTCGTCGCCGAGCATCGGAACTCAGTCTAGCCATTTTTTGCAGCAATTCATCGGCGGTTTTATCCCATTGTTCTCGTAAGGATTCATCCCTAGGTTCATCGCTGAGGGTTCGTCCCCGGAAGCTAGGATTTTTGTCCCAAAATACTTGATTGACTAGGTTGATATAGAAGTTCTCGTTGATACCTAATTGTTGTTGGCGATCGCGTAATTTTTGCTTACGCGCCCGTTCTTCTGGTGAATATTTTGCTAGGGGATCGGTGGGTTGATCATTTGTGGGACTGGATGTGAGGGTTGGATTAGGGTCAGGATCGGAAGAATTAACAAAATTCCTCACCCCCCAAACGCCAATACCAGAAACAGCAACTACAGAGAAGGCTAAGGCAGCTATTTTTCCCGGTGTCCACCAGCTTTGATTGGAATCTGTAGCAGCAATGGATGGAGTGGAGGGAATAGAAGGATTGGGGGCGACAGCCAGGGTAGCTTCGGTTTTTGGTTCTGCTGGAGGGGTAGGTTGGGGTTGAGGTGGATTGTTGACTGTTACAGGAGCAAGTGCATTTAAAACTTCCCTGGCGGAATGGTAGCGAATGTTGGGGGTAGGGGAGAGCATTTTATCTAAGACAATAGCCAAATTATTGCTCAGATTAACTGACTCTCGCCATTTCCAGGTCAAGGTATGATTATCAATTAGTTCTGGTGGCTGTTTCCCAGTGAGTAGCACCAAAATAGTTGCGGCTAAAGCATATAAATCGCTGTAAGGCTCTACCAACCCAGTTTGCATTTGTTCTGGGGGAGCATATCCCATTTTGCCTAATAAAGTTCCCTGGGGGGTACTCACACCTGCCTCTGGTTGGTAATATTGGGAGACTACAGCTGCGGCTACTTCTTTAACACCACCAAAGTCAATCAGAATTGGTAATTGGTCAATATTGCGAAGAATTAGGTTATCTGGGGAAATGTCCCGGTGAATTACTCCCAGAGAGTGGATATATTCTAAGACTGGTAAAATTTGTTCTAATAACTGGCGGACTTCTGCTTCTGTAAATTTTAAACCCTGTGCAAGGCGATTATCTAGCAAGGTGCGGTAGTTTTGTCCTTCCACATAGTCTTGTACGAGAAATAAATATTCCTTACCTGCCAAATTAGTGCGGAATAGTTCTCGGAAACGGGGAATTTGAGGATGTTGTAGCTTGTAGAGAACGGTGGCTTCCCGTTGAAATAATTCTTCTGCTTTTTCTAAAACGTATGGGGTTTGTACCTGGGGAGAAAACTCTTTTAATACACAAGGTTCGCGGAAACGGTTGACATCCTCAGCCAAGTAAGTGCGTCCAAACCCCCCTTGACCTAATTGACGTACAATTGCATAACGGTTACTTAATATTTGTCCTGGTTGGATACCCTGAATTATAGGTGTAGTTTGCTTCTTTACCAGCTCTAAATTTTCTCCACAGTGGAGACAAAAGCGACTACCTTCAGGGTTTTCATGTCCTTGGGAACAATATACAGGATTCATAAGTTATTTTGTTATTTATTATTTAGTATTATTTGCAAAAGTCCTACAGGGATAGTTGACAGTTGACGGTTAACGGTTGACAGCTTAGGTGTGGGAGCCACACTTGAGATATATTTTCATGTTTGTTTATGTACAAACGTCCATGAGAGGCTGACTTGTAAGTAACCTCACCCTGACAAGAGCGGACATCCCTCTCCTTAATAAGGAGAGGGAAAGATTTTTGCATCGCAAAAAGCGAGGGTGAGGTTTTTCATAGATGGTGATGAAATTTTTTCATTGAGACTGCCTCCTGTCCTCTGACTTCTACCTGATTCAATATCATTGCCAATAATGCCTCAAGACACATAGTTTGGCAAAGTTTTTCTATCTGGTGAGGTACATAATTGAAGCTGAAAGGCTTGGCAATTCTGGCTGGTGGTGTACCTTATTATTACTTATTACTTAAAAAACCGCAGAGGCACAGAGAACCCAGAGTCAAGTAATCTTTTCGGTGCGTTAGAAAAACACGTAGGGTGTGTTAACGCAAAGCGTAACGCACCATTCAGTAATATGGTTCTGTGCGGAGCACTTTTAGCATAACGCACCCTACAAGTACTACTGGGGAAAGGGGAAAATCTCCTAAGCCAAAAACTTATTACTTATTACTTACTTTTTCGACCCCTACTTAATTATCTTGCCTTAGCAACAATATCAGATGCGATCGCATACCAAATTTGACCAAATGTCTGTTGTGCTAGTTTCTTACGGGATAATTCGGGGAATAGGCTGTAAAATTTCTGGTTTGTCTCTTGGTTCAGTCTACCAACGGTATATTTTCCCAGTTTCTTGGCTTTAATTTGCTGTTGCCACTGTTGGTAATCTTTGCCGCTATAATTACCTAGGTTCTGCCGCGCCTGACGACTCAGTTTTGCCTGTTCTAATTTTTGCAATAATTCTTCCGCCATTTCATACCATTTTTGGCGAAAAGCAGCATCTTCTGGCTTGGATGTCAAGCTCCGCCCCTTTAATTGGGGATTTTTAGTATAAAAAATTGCATTTACCGTGCGGTTAAAAAACCCTTCATAAATTCCTAGTTTTTTACGGCGGTCTAAAATTTGACTAATTCGACTACCTTCTTTGTTTGTTCCTGTCTTTTTGGGGGAATCATTCGTACCGGGAAGTTGGGGTAAGGAAACTTTAGGTAAGGAGATGGAAGCGACACTACGAACCACTGCATTAACTAACGCCCAACTACCAGCCAGACTTAATACAACCACACTCGTACACACTATACTAACGGCAAAAGGACGCAACCACACAGGCATGGGTATAGTTTGAGCGATCGCTTGGGTTTTATTGTGGAATGTACTGACTACTTTTTGTGCTTGTTTTCTCCCCGGAGCCATGACCATAGTTTTGATTTTGGTAATCTGGGGAGGGGTGGTTTTCACTTGGGAGGGAGAGCGCAAATCCTGGAGAACTTGGTCTGCTTGTTGATAGCGATCGCTAGGCTTATAAGCCAGCATCTTTTGTAACACCCCTTCTAAGTTGGAATTGACTTTAATTTCCTCTCCCCACCGCCAATTACCGTGGTAGCTATCGTATAATTTTTGCGGTTCTTTCCCCGTGAGTAATACTAATGCTGTCACTGCTAAAGAGTATAAGTCACTACTAGGAAAGGCTTTACCTTGCCGTAACTGTTCCTCCGGCGCATAACCTTTTTTACCTAACAAAGTGCGGTTTCCACCTAACTGGGTAAACCAGAAGCCCTTACTTGCAGGTAGCTGTTTCACTCCCCCGAAGTCAATTAACACAGGTAAATTATCAGTACTGCGCCAAATCAAGTTATCTGGAGAAATATCCCGGTGAACCACATGTTGGGAGTGGATGTAGGATAACACGGGTAAAAGCTGTTGTAGTAGCTTAACTACCTCCTCTTCACTAAAAGCCTCACCCCTACCTTGCCGTTCCTCCAGCAGTTTCAGGCAATTATCACCCTCCACATAGTCTTGTACTAATAAAAATAACTCCTTATGGGCTACAGTTACCTCTAAAGAAGAGTGAAAGCGGGGAATTTGGGGATGCTTGAGCTTTTTCAACACATTAGCTTCCCTTTCAAACAATTCCTTCGCTTTTTGTAAATCTTGTTTTTCTTCAACTTGGGGAGCAAACTCCTTCAGCACGCACTGTTGTGGAGATTGATTAATATCTTGGGCCAAATAAGAACGACCGAAACCACCTTGTCCTAGCATACAGATAATACGGTAGCGATCGGCAATTATTTCTCCTGGGGGAATGGGTAAAAGTTCGCCACACTGAGTGCAAAAACGACTATTCCCATGATTTTCGTGCTGTTTACTGCAATAGACTTGCATGGTGCTGAAGGATAAATAGATTTTTTATGATTTAACTACAACGGCATTAACCTGATTTACGCATCTTTTCTCCAGTTTATATATAAATATTCAGAGAAATTGATCCGGGTTCAAATCTTGACACACAACTTTGAGAAATGCCAATAGTCAAACAATTTTGGATTTTAGATTTTGGATTTTAGATTGATCTTAGGAGACTTCCAGAATTGAAATTACCACGAGAACTGACAAGTCATCACCAACGGATGTGATTAGAATGTTTGTCCTATGGCAGATTCATTGTAGGGGCACGGCACCGATAACATAACCGGTTTGCCAAAAACATGAAACCCGCCGTGCCCTGAACATGAATATTTGAACACAGTGTTGAAGAAGGCATCGCAACCGATAACATAACCGGTTTGCCAAAAACATGAAACACGCCGTGCCCTGACCCTGAATATTTGAACACAGTGTTGAAGAAGGCATCGCAACTGGGTAACAGAACCGGTTTGCCAAAAACATGAAACCCGCCGTGCCCTGAACATAAATATTTGAACACAGTGTTGAAGAAGGCATCGCAACTGGGTAACATAACCGGTTTGCCAAAAACATGAAACCCGCCGTGCCCTGAACATGAATATTTGAACACAGTGTTGAAGAAGGCATCGCAACTGGGTAAACCAATGGGTTGTGGGCACGGCGACATTCAGATTATGGCATGATCAAAAGCCCGTGGATGCCGTGCCCCTACGACTTATTCTAAGATACAAGGGACGCTGGGGCTTGTGCCCTTGTCATTGGTAAAATTATTTGCATAAATCACCTTCACCCTTCCCCTTCTTACATCGAGTTGTAGATTTTACTTCAGTATCATCCCCATCCAGTTGTAGCTATTACTACTAATATTATGAACCTGGAATCTCAACAACAAAAGGTAATTCAGACATTTACCGATTTTTTAACTACTCCTTTAGACACCCAACTACAACAACATCTCCACACCAAAGCTACTGATAATGCTGTGGCATTATTTCACCATGTGGCTGCTACCGTACCTGCTTATCAGGCTTTTCTAGAAGAACATCACATCAATGCCGAATCTATCAGTAGCTTTGAGGACTTTCAGCAACTACCACCAATAACTAAACAAAATTATCTGCAACAGCATCCCCTAGCTAGTTTATGCCGTTACGGACAATTAGAAAAATGTGACATGGTAGCAGTCTCCTCCGGTTCCACGGGAAAACCCACATTTTGGCCCCGTTTTCTCACCGATGAGTTGCAAATAGCCACCCGCTTTGAACAGATATTTTATGACAGCTTTGCTGTTGATACCAGACGCACCTTGGCTGTAGTTTGTTTCACCTTGGGAACCTGGGTAGGGGGGATGTACACTGCTAATTGCTGTCGCTATCTTGCTAGTAAGGGTTATCCTATTACCTTAATTACCCCAGGTAATAATAAAACAGAAATTCTCCGGGTAGTTGAGGAACTAGGCACTAATTTTGACCAAGTTGTCTTGTTGGGATATCCACCATTCCTCAAAGATGTCATTGATACTGGTATTGCTAATGGCGTGCAATGGCAGCAATATCACGTAAAATTAGTTATGGCGGGGGAAGTATTTAGTGAAGAGTGGCGCAGTTTAGTTGCAGAAAGATTAGGCTCCCAAAATCCCTGCTATGACTTTGCATCTCTGTACGGAACAGCAGACGCAGGGGTACTGGGGAATGAAACGCCATTGAGTATCTGCATTCGTCGTTTCTTCGCGGAACATCCAGATGCAGCCAAAGCATTGTTTGGAGAATCCCGCTTACCTACCCTAGTACAGTATGATCCAATTAGCCGCTTTGTGGAAGTCCAAGATGGTTCTTTGTTATTTTCTGGAGATAGTGGTATTCCCCTAATTCGCTACAACATTTTAGATACTGGGGGGATTATTGATTATAATGCCATGCTCCAGTTTTTGGCTGAATGGGGATTTGATCCGGTAGCAGAATTACAAGCTGAAAATGGGAAGGGAATTCGTCCTTTTCCTTTCGTTTATGTATTCGGACGTTCTAACTTTACTGTTTCTTATTTTGGCGCGAATATTTATCCAGAAAATGTGACGGTGGGATTAGAACAATCGGGAATTAAAGATTGGGTGACGGGTAAGTTTGTCATGCAAGTGAAGGAAGATGCAGATAAGAATCGGTTTTTATCTGTGGTGGTGGAATTAGCTCCAGGGGTGGAAAGTAGTGAGGAGAAAAGGGGAACTATTGCAAGTTCTATTTTGACTCAATTGAAACGGTTAAATAGTGAGTTTGCTAATTATGTGCCTTTAGAATATCAAACGCCGTATGTGGAGCTACGAGTGATGGGTGATGCAGAGTATTTTCCGGTGGGAGTGAAGCATCGGTATACGAGGAAGTGAGTTAGAAATATACCATATTTTTCTACATCATTACTGTTTCATTTTTCAAAAAACATCAGTAATTTTGTAGGGTGCGTTAAACTTCGTTATAACGCACATAAATATAGTAAACGGTGCGTATAGCCCTTTGGGCATGGCTTCGCTAGAGGCTGATACCGTAACACACCCTTGTATATTAGGAGAAGTAGGGGTATTGCTGTTGAACTACACAGACTACTCCTGATAGTATTATCATTCCCTGCTAACTAATGAGTCAATGAAGATGTAGATAAGTAATCATGAATATTGGTATATGTAAACTTTGTGGACAAGAAAAAGAATTAATTGATAAATCTCATATCATATCTAGACAATTTCATCATTACACTACTGAAGAAATCAAAAAACATTTTAATGATGTAGTTACTAATCCTACATATATTTACTCACAGGATGGTAAAGAAAAACAGATTCAAAGTGGTTTGTATGTTGGAGGAATATTGTGTAGAGGTTGTGAAAACTCCATAGGTAGATGGGAGAATTATGCACAAAATTTGCTACTGAAAAAAATTGATATTGATGCTATTACCGAAAGACAAAAAACAACCAAAGTAATACAAACAATAGAAAATGTGGATTATAAATCACTGAAATTATTTTTCATGTCTATTCTGTGGAGAAGCCACATAGCAAGAAATAACTTCTTTGTCAACAAAGTTACAAAAGATGGAAAGACTGAAAAAGCGCAATTTTTCAAAGAAGTGAACTTGGGAGAACAGTGGGAACTCAAGCTAAGAAATATGATTTTACAAGAAAATCCTGGCACGGAGGATGACTTCTCTGTGGTTTTGATTAAATACATTGGCAAAGAATCATGTATACATTTATTGCCACCTCAGAGAATCAATAATGATCCAGTCAATGTTAATTTTTATATCTTTACCTTTGCAGGTTATTCTTTTTTTATAAAAGTAGATCAACGTAAGTTTCCAGATAAAATTAGGGAAATTATACTAAAACCGAATGCACCTTTGTACTTTCCTATTAAAGAATATAAGGAATCTCCAGGTTATTTGAACTTATTGAAATGGGTTAATAGTGTACCAGACAAATCTGTTTAGTGCGATCGCAATTTTTTTTAGGTTGGGTTGAGGCTTTGCGAAACCCAACATTATCCAGAATTTGTTGGGTTTCCTTACGTCAACCCAACCTACAGTAAAAATATTGAAATATAATTGTATTTGCTAGTATTCAATTTATTTTTATTATCCCATAAAATACCGCAGGACAAAAGTGCGATCGCAATCTTTCGTAGGTTGGGTTGAGGCTTTGCGAAACCCAACATTATCCGGAATTTGTTGGGTTTCCTTACGTCAACCCAACCTACCGGAAATTGGTTATTACCAGAATCGGATTGAGGTATATATTTTTATCCAGGAAATACTCGTAGAGCAGTTCATTGACGAAAGTTTCCTCGGTTTGCCCCTCAACGAAAACATGGACTCGAATCATCGTGAAGGTCTCCCGCCCAGGAGGTTCTTCTTCCACAACTCTCCCAGGCTATAGTCTTCAAGCCATGACTCTAGTTCCTGCTGTTCCAACCTACGCAGGGAAGATTGCCCCTGTAAGCGGTCAACAACAATTACATCCGCAGCATCAAATTCGTTAAGTAATTCCACGGATTGGGTTGAAACAATCACCTGTTTAGAAACAGTCCGTATCAATGAAGCCAGTATTGTAATGGCATAGGGATGAAGACCTAGTTCCGGCTCATCAACTAGAATTGTCTCTGGTTGCAGTTCTTCCGGTTGCAAAAAAACCGTTGCTAGACACATGAAACGCAAGGTGCCATCGGAAAGTAAATGCGCCTTAAAGGGAATGTCCTGTCCCCGCTCGAACCATTCCAGTCCAATAACCTCCTTATTGTGTGGAGAAGGACGCAGGTAAAAGTCCCCAAAAAAGGGGGCAACAAGGCGAATGGTTTTGACGATTTTCTGATAAGATGCCGGGTAACTGTCACGCAACAGATACAGAAAGGCTGCAAGATTACGTGCATCAGGACGCAGGTAGGCATTGTCATTGATACCATGTAGCTGTTTGACATAGGCACTATCGCTAGTGTCATGAAAATGATAAACCCGCCACTGTTGCATGGCAGACAAAACATACTTGTCAATTCTCGTCCCAGTACCAGCGAAAGCCCTTGTCTCGAAATGACCCTTACCTATGTCATATTCACCTCCCATGTTCCACCAGAAAGACTCCTTGGCAAACATCAGGCGATTGTCATTGGTTGGTTCTAATGTGGCGAAATACCCATTATTGCCAAAATATAATTGAAACTCTAATTGTTCCGTTGTTTTCCGCCCAAAATGTAATAGGGCATCGGGACTTCCCTGACGGCTGACAAAAACTTGTAGGTTCTGCTCAAGTAACTGCTGAACCATACGAAAAAAGCCAATAAAATTGGATTTTCCCGCTCCATTCGCACCAATCAAAACATTAAGTTTGGAGAGTTCAAGGTCACACTTGGCAATTGATTTGAAACCTTTTAAAACTATTCTCGACAGTTGTTTATCACCTATATTCCCCGTCATCGAACAGTCTCCCAATATCCAGGCTTGTTATCTGCTGGCTTCTTTGATTTTTGGTTGTTGGGTTTCCTTGCGTCAACCCAACCTATATTCACATCTTGCATCACAAGATTATTGATCAAATCAAAGCCTGAAACCCTTATTTTATCCTAGGGTGAGCATTGCTAGCCCTGTTAAGGTGGGTATAAGCATTGTAAAAGTGAATGGTACTCTCATAAAAACCTTGTTAAATCTATCTTTCCAGGTTCTCATTACAAGGTTCTACCTTGTAATGAATTTTGAGGAGGCTCTGCCTCCTGTTAAGTCTGGAGGCAGAGCCTAGAAACGAGGGTCAGCTACCCCAACGGGACATCCCACAAAGGGCACGGCGTGGGTTGTGATTATTCTATAACCCGAGAGATTTTGGGTGCCGTGCCCCTACCGGATAATTTGTTTTTTGGCAAGAGACTAAAAGAAGCTGAAGAAGATTATCAGAGAAAAACAAAAAATAGAAATGGAGTAAAGGAATGAGTAATAAAAACAATGTTTTCACAAGTAGCGGAAATGTGTTTGCTGATTTAGGATTGGCTAATTCTGAAGATCGTTTAACCAACCTTGGGGGTTGAATTCCACTGCTTCCATAAGCAGCGCGTTTTGCGTTGGGGTAAAATCCCCGTTGCAAGACGTAATTCGCTCATTCTAAATTCTACATTCTTTTAAAGCGGGTGATGGGACTCGAACCCACGACGTTCACCTTGGGAAAGTGACATTCTACCGCTGAATTACACCCGCAAATGGTTGTAACCAAAGTGAGGTTTACAACCATTATATCGCTATTTTTTGACTGAATAGTTAGGTGGCTCCTCACTCTTTGATGGCAGAGCAATTACCTCATATTCCTCATCTAACTTGCGGTATGGTTTCTTGCCAAAGCTAGATTTAATCAACTTGAAAACCCATTTTTGGAAGTTATCAATATAGGTAAATAGGACGGGAACTACCACCAAGGTGAGCAGGGTAGAAGTTGTAAAACCACCGATAATACCAATTCCCATCGGTTGACGAACTTCTGAACCAGCACCCAATCCCAAGGCTAGGGGAAATGTCCCGGCAATGGTGGAAAGGGAAGTCATGAGAATCGGACGTAGCCGAGAGACTCCAGCTTCTATTAATGCTTGACGCTGGGATTTACCTTTTTCTAAGCCAATAATTGTGTAATCCACCAACAGAATTGAGTTTTTGGTGACAATCCCTAACAACAGCACAACACCAATAATTGCGTATAATCCCAGGGCTTTTTGGGTAATCATTAATGCTGATAGGGTACCGCCCAAACAAAAGGGTAATGCTGCCATAATTGTGATTGGATGGAGGAAGTTGTTATACAACAGAACCAAAATCACATAGATAAACATCAACGCCGTTCCCAGTGCGCCACCAAAGCGACTGAAAATATCCGCCATAATCTTGGCATCACCGGAGTTTTGTTGGGTAACTCCTGGGGGTAAGTTTTGCATCGCTGGTAGTTGCTGCACTTTTTCTAAGCCTTCTCCTAGGGAAATACCTTGTAAGTTGGCTTCTACAGAAACTAACCGGGCACGATCAAAACGATCTACTGTTGCAGGACCACTGCCAAAACGGATATCTGCAACTGCCATGAGGGGAACTAAACCACCATTTTGACTGGGTACTTGCAGATTTTTGATGTTGTTAATATCTTCTCGTGCTTTGGGGTCAATTTGCACGCGGATGGGAATTTGTCGGTCTGGTAGGTTATATTTAGCTAAATTCGCCTCATTATCACCAATGGTAGCTAGGGATGCGGTACGAGCGATCGCTTGTACTGTTACACCCAAATCGGCGGCGCGTTGAGGATCGGGTACTACCAATATCTCTGGTTTGACTAAACTGGCACTGGAAGATACTTCCACTAAACCAGGTACGCCCCGCATCTGTTTTTCTAAATCCGTGGCTGTTTTGTTTAATGCCTGGGGATTTTCACTGCGAAGGAGAATGCTTAAACCCTTACGACCACTTACAGAACCCAAGTTTTGAAAACTAATTTTAGCACCAGGTATATCTGCAAATTTGGGACGGATTTGATCCTCAAACTTGGTTTGAGAGATGGTTCTGCCTTCTGATTTGGATTTGATATTAATGGTTAAAGTTGCAGAATTTATCTCTTCTGAAGCAAATACATTTTCCACTACCGGATCTGACAAAAACAGATTGGTTACTTGGGTAACTACCTTGTTCGTATCTTTTAATGTGGAACCCGGAGCAAGTTCTATATTGACCGTGGAAATACCGATATCGCCGCTATCAACTAAACCCTTAGGAATCAGGGGAACTAGCATTAAACTGGCAATGAAAAATGCTAGGGCAATACCTAGGGTGGTCAACCTGTGGCGCAATGCCCATTGTAGAAGAGATTTGTAAGGTTGGAAACGACGGGAAGAGGAGGGAATGGTTGATGAGGAGATGGGGAGATGAGGAGATGGGGGGAGTAATGTTTTCCCCTTGTCCCCTTGTCTCCTTGTTTTCTTTGTCTCTGATTTGCGATCGAGTAAATATGCTCCCATCATGGGTGTTACCATCCGCGCCACTAGGGTAGAGAAGACTGTGGCGGCGGAAACTGTGACGGCGAAGGGTTGGAAAAATTGACCGGGAACACCACCTAAAAAGGCAACTGGTAAAAATACGGCAATGATTGTCGCTGATGTCGCAATTACTGCCAGTCCCATTTCTGCGGAAGAATCAAAGGCAGCTTGGCGGGGAGTTTTACCCATGCCTAAGTGCCGTTCCATGTTTTCAATTTCTACCACCGCATCATCCACTAAGTTACCCACCGCTAACCCCAATCCCAACAGGGTCATATTATTCAGGGTGTAACCAAAGGCATATTGGACGGCAAAGGTAGGAATAATTGATAGGGGTAAAGTAACGGCTGTAATTAATGTTGCTCGCCAGTCTCTTAAAAAAAGTAGAATTACTACCACCGCCAACACAGAAGCTACCAATAATTCATTCATGGTGCTTTCATAGGATTGGCGGACAAAAGTCGCCCTAGTAAAAATTAATTCCAGTTTGACATCAGCAGGTAGGGTTTTTTGTAATTCGGCAACTGCCGCCTTAACTCCCTCCTCCACCGTTACCATCACACTACCAGTACTACGTAAAACTTGAAACCCCACCACAGGTTTGTTGTTCAAACTGGCACTTTGACGGACATCCGCAAAGCTATCTTCTACACTTCCCAAGCTGGACAGGGGTACAGAACCGCCCCCAGGAAGGAGAATTTCGTAGGTTTTGAGAATATTCACACTGGGAGCATTACCCAAAGTTCTGATGGTTTGTTCCTTACCACCAACCTCAGCCCTACCCCCAGGAAGGTTAATATTTAACGCCCGAATTTGGTTGTTGACTTGGGTGGCGGTAATACCTAAAGACTCTAAACGTTTTGGGTCAAGATTAATACGGATTTCCCTGTCAACACCACCCACACGCTTAATTTGTGCCACACCCTCCACCGATAATAGGGCGCGGCTAATGGTTTGGTCTACCAGGTTACTTAATTCCTCCACCGATCGCTCATCGGAACTGACCACATAGGACATAATCGAACCACCAGCGAATTCCAAACGCTGTACTATGGGGTCGTTAATATCCTGGGGTAAGTTTTGGCGAATTTGAGCGATCGCATTCCGCACATCATTGGTGGCACGGTCAGTATTTGTACCTAAAACAAAGTTAATGGTAGTAGTAGATATGCCATCCCTGACAGTGGAACGTAATTCGTCAATGTTGCCTAAACCAGCCACCGCATCTTCTATTTTTTTGGTGACTTGGTTTTCCAATTCTGCCGGACCCGCACCCGGTTGGGTTACTGTCACTTGCACTGCGGGAATATCAATATTGGGGTTGGTATCAATTCCTAAGGAATTGAAGGAGAACCAACCAAATACAGTGAACACTAAAAATAAAACGATGGTGGGAATCGGTTTTTTGATTGACCACGCAGAGATATTAAAAGACATGGAAATAAATTAGTAGTGGGGAGTTGGTAGTTTTTACTTGTTAGTTGTTAGTTGATGGGATGATGGGGTGATGAGGTGATGGGGTGATGGGATGATGGAGGGAAGAATTAAAGAATTCTAACTCCGAACTCCGAACCCCGAACTCCGAACTCCCCACACTCCTTCCCTCTTTCACTCCTTCACTCCTCTCCTCGCTACCTTCACCTTGTCTCCATCTTTGAGATATCCCGCGCCATCAATTACTACCTTGTCACCTGCTTGCAAACCGCGTTTAATTTCCACTTTCCCGCCGTTGATAATTTCTCCCATTTCTACTTTCTGGGCCTTAACAATATCTCCACCGGACAAAGTAAAAGCGATCGCACTTCCATCGGGTTGGGGTAATATTGCTTTTTGGGGTACTGCCACACCCATGACTGTATTGGTATTAATTGCTGCCCTAGCAAACATTCCCGGTTTGAGTAATTGGGTTGACGGTAAGTCAATTTTGACCATCGCTTCCCTTCTGGTTTGGTTAACTATAGGTTCAATTTCTCTGACTTTGCCCCGCAAACTTACCCGATTATCTGCATCAGAAGTAACTTGCACTGCTGCACCGATTTTGATTTGGGATAGTTGAATGGCAGGGACTTCAGCCCGCAATTCCAGTTTTCCATTAGCGATAATGGAAAACAGTTTTTGCGTACCACCTACCACATTTGTTGCTTGGGTTTGGGGGGGAATACCAGTCACATCCCCCACCCTTGCCAATTTTTCAGCAATCTTTCCTGCAACCGGGGCGCGAACTAGGGTTTGGTCAATTTGGGTTTTCAATTGTTGTAATTTCGCGCCGCTACTTTGAAAATTGGCTTGGGCACTACTAATATTTGCTCGGGCAGTATCAATGTCTGCTTTGGCACTAATAACATTAGCTTGGGCACTGCGAATATTTTCCTGTGCTAAACGTACCGCTTCCCTGGCAGTTTTAACAGTGGTCTCACGGGTATCTAACTCTTGCTGACTAATAGCGCCGTCAGCCACTAATTTTTGATAACGGCGGAAATTCTTTTCTGCTTCTATCAATCTGGCTTGGGCTTGGGCTAAATCAGCCTTTCTTTGCTGTACCATCGCTTGACTGGAAGTCACTGCCGCTTGTTTCGATGCTAAATCAGCTTTCCGGGAAGCAATATCCGCTTTTTTTGATTGCAAATCTGCCTTGGCTTGGCTGATTTGTGCTTGGAGAATGGAATCATCTAATACTGCTAATACTTGACCTTGTTTAACATTATCTCCTTGGTTGACAAGGATTTTTTTGATTTGTAATCCATTGGTTTTGGGCAATACTGGTATTAAATCCCGTGCTGAAACCGTACCTGTAGCAGTAAAATTACGGGCTACACGGGTTGTTTCTGCGGGTACGGCAGTCACCGTCATCGCCACAGCGACTTCTGGTGGTGTTTGGTTGGCTATGGCTGTACTGCCAGAGGTAGAACGCTGGCTAAATAAACCCATTACCATAATAGCGATCGCAGCTCCCACACAAGTACCCAGCAACATCGGCATTAGCCAAGGACTTCGTTTCTCAGCTTGCGGTTCCTCTTGCTCCTGGTTTGCCTGCTCCACTATGACTGGCTCTTGCCCATTGTCATCTGAAAAATTTTCTTTCCCTACTTCCATACTTCATGCCCTAAGGAAGGTTAAATTTTGTAAATAAATTTAAAGCTCTTTACTACTATGGCGCATTTTTCGCATTTATGCCTATTTTGTAGGACGGAATTGAAGGTGGCAAGGAGGGATAGTTGTTAGTTGTTGGTTGTTAGTTGTTAGTTGTTAGTTGACAGTTGGGATTACCGAAGAAGATAAATTTAATCCTCTCTCACTCTTTCCATGCTTCCGTCCATCATCCCATCACCCCATCACCTCATCATTCCATCATCTCATCACCCCATCACCCCATCACTCCATCACTCCATCACTCCATCACTCCCTCACTCCATCACTCCAAAATTCTCCTGTGGAAGTGAACGGGAAGGGGATAAAGGTACTTCAAATCAATAAACCACTAGTTATTCTGAATACGGGGAACAAGCAAGTGCAAAAAACAAGTCTACTCTAGAAATTAGATAATTTATTTTTTATCTTTTACTCTGGCTGTTATTCACAAAATATACCGGCAAAATTTTACATCCAAAATATTGCCAGCAATAAGCTTTATCTCCCCTGTATTTTTGAAGGAATAAACATTAAAATTAAATTCATGAATGCATTAGCAACAATGAATTATAACGTGATGCTATTTTCATATTTATAAAACCTATACTAACAACAAAAAAGCCCATAAAATATATACATCATATTATTTTTGAATGCTGTAGCTTTTAACAGTGATTTGATGAAATTTATCTTTTGGATTGTGCCTGTTGAATTTTACAACAAAAGACCACGAATATGTTAGAATCGGATCAAATTATAACAGCTATTGAAGCTGAGTTTGAAATAATTTTGCTCTTGCCAGATTGCAGGGCGAAAATTAACTATATTTTGGAGTTTTTACGGTTATGACAACCTCCCAGGAGAGGATCATCCCCACGGATCTACGAAACGAAATGTCTAGGTCTTACCTGGAGTACGCCATGAGCGTGATTGTAGGTCGGGCACTACCAGATGCCAGGGATGGTCTTAAACCTGTGCATCGTCGTATTCTTTACGCTATGCATGAATTGGGGTTGACAGCAGACCGCCCCTTTCGGAAATGTGCCCGGGTAGTAGGGGAGGTGTTGGGTAAATATCATCCCCACGGTGATACGGCGGTGTATGATGCGTTGGTGCGGATGGCGCAGGATTTTTCCATGAGAGCACCCCTAATTCAAGGGCATGGAAACTTTGGTTCTGTGGATAATGATCCTCCTGCGGCAATGCGTTACACGGAATGTCGTTTGCAGGCTTTAACCAGTGCGGCACTCCTGCAAGATATAGAATCGGAAACCGTAGATTTCATCGATAACTTTGACGGTTCCCAACAAGAGCCGACGGTGATGCCAGCGAGGATACCACAGTTGCTTCTCAATGGCTCTTCTGGGATTGCTGTGGGTATGGCGACTAATATCCCGCCCCATAATCTGGGTGAGTTAATTGACGGTGTTGTGGCAATGATTCACAACTCGGAAATTACTAATACGGAGTTAATGCAATACATCCACGGACCAGACTTTCCCACTGGAGGGCAAATTCTGGGAACCGCACCAATTAAAGAAGCTTACACCACGGGACGGGGTTCCATCGCCATGCGGGGTGTGGCTAATATTGAAACCATTGAGCAAAGGGGAAGACCGGATCGGGAAGCTATTATTGTCACGGAATTACCCTACCAAACTAACAAAGCTGCCCTAATTGAGAAAATTGCTGAGTTAGTTAATGACAAACGGATTGAGGGAATTGCAGATAT